>CANRMJ010000030.1 GCA_947631705.1 uncultured Clostridia bacterium | reverse complement strand
CAGAAAAAGATTTTCTCCCGTTTCTATTCCGCACATTCTTATAATTTCATCTTGCGAATAAATTCCGCTGCCGGTAACACTTATATCTGATATATTGAAGAACACAGTAAGCGAAAGTGCAATTCCTATTACGGCAAAAACAATTATAATTCCAAGCGTTATAAGTGTGTTTCTGACACCGTTTTTGAGCTTTCTTTTTTTGTTTTGCCGCTTTCTCATTTCGCTTTTTGTATAGCTTTGCCTGTTAAAATTTTCCTGTGAGGCATAATCATAGTTGAATTGATCAAGCGTCTGATTTATGTTTTCTTTTCCGAAGTTATTCGTTTTTCGTGACTTCCCTTTCATCATCTATCCTCTTAATGTCCGCGCCGATTTGCGCAAAATTTTCCTCAATTTTTTCGTATCCTCTGCTTATATGATGAATATTTCCTATTGTTGAGCGTCCCTGGGCAGCCAAAGCGGCAATCACAAGCGACGCGCCTCCGCGAAGATCTGTGCAGAAAACATTTGCACCGTATAGATTTTTAACTCCGTTAATTATCGCAACACTGTCGTTTACCGAAATATCCGCACCGAACCTGTTGAGTTCACTGATGTGTTTAAAACGGCTCTCAAATATACTTTCGTTGATAATTGTTGTGCCCCTTGCCTTAGTAAGCGCCGCCATCACTATTGACTGACAGTCCGTCGGAAAACCCGGATACGGCATTGTCTTTATGGTTCTTACTCTTTTTAACCGTTTTGGCGAAACGATTTTTAAATTATTGGCGTCAAGATAAAGTTTGCAGCCCATTTCCATAAAAACGGGCATAATCGGCATAAGGTGCTGCGCTCTAATATCCTTTATCAAAAGCTCTTTTGCATTAAGCGCCGCGGCGCTCATATAAGTTGCCGTTACAATTCTGTCGGGAATAATAGAATGTGAACTTGGGTGCAACGATTCAACGCCTTCAATTTCAACAGTTCCCTCTCCTGCTCCGAATATTTTTGCTCCGCACGAATTTAAAAACGTGGCAAGATCAGAAATTTCCGGCTCTCTTGCGGCATTTATAATCGTTGTTTTTCCCTTTGCCAAAACAGAAGTAATAATTATATTCTCTGTTGCGCCAACGCTTGGAAATGTGAGAATAATTTTTGCGCCGTGCAAAGAATTTCTCCTGCAGCAAAGGCAATTTCCGCTTTCGTAAATCATGGCGCCGAGTCTGCGAAGTGAGCTTATATGCAAATCAATCGGTCGAACACCTATATCGCATCCACCCGGATAACAGAGATACGCCTCTCCCGTTCGGGACAAAAGCGAACCGAGAAAGATAATTGAAGAACGCATTTCGCGCATCATTTCCTCGGGAATTCTGTTTTCAACTATCTCCTTTGCGTCAACAATAAGCGTATCGCCTTCGCGCTTGACCTTTGCTCCGAGATATTCAAGAATTTTTATTGACGCATCCACATCAGTAAGCCGGGGAACATTATGTAAAATACTTACGCCTCTTATCAATAAAGTGGATGCAAGGATCGGTAAAACAGAGTTTTTTGCTCCGTGAACCTTGATTTCACCGGCAAGCTCTCTGCCGCCGTTAATTATTAACTTTTCCAAAAAATCCACCTGCCGTGCTTAGTCTTATTCATACTATGCTGTTTCGGCAGGATTGCTAAAATTTATTTCACAAGCCCAATGATTATATCGGCTATTCTTTCTCTTGAATCAATGATCGCCATCTCTTTGGCATTCTTTTCAATCTCTTTAAGTTCATCTTTATCCGAAAGTAAATTATCAAGCACTGTTTTTAAAGACTCCGAAGTCAAATTTTTTTCCTCTATAAGCCTTGCGGCGTTGCGATTAACAAGCGCCATTGCATTGTGATACTGATGATTTTCCGCAACATATGGGCTTGGAATAAGAACAGAGACTTTTCCGAGAGCCTCAATTTCGGAGAGAGACGACGCGCCCGATCTGCAAATCACAACATCGGCAGCCGCCATACAAACATCCATATTATCAATATACTGTCTGACTTCCACGGTGCCGAGCCTTCCGTTTTCAAAGCCCGCTTCTTCAAATTTTTCAAGATAATCCGTTCCGTTTGCACCAACGGAATGAATATGATAATACTTTTCACTTTTGCCGTTTTCCACAAGAATATCAAACATAGCTTTATTTATCGGCTCCGCTCCGAGCGAACCTCCGAAAGAAAGAACCAGCGGCTTGTTGCCGTCTATACCAAGCTGAGCTCTTGAAAAATCTCTGTCGGCATTAATTATTTCTCCCCTAACGGGAAGTCCAGTTACCGCAATCTCGTTTTTAGATTCAAGGTGTTTTATCGCGTCATCAACAGTAACCATAACTCTGTCAACAATTTTTGCAAGCGTTTTGTTGGTAATTCCCGGATAAGCATTCTGCTCGTGAATACAAGTGGGGATTCCCATTTGCGCCGCTTTTTCAATGACGGGGCCCGAAACGTATCCGCCGAAACCTACGCACACATCGGGTTTGAACTCGTCAATAATCTTTTTGCAGTCTCCCTGCGATTTTAAAAGGCGCGCAAGGGTTTTAAAATTATGCGCCATTGCGGAGGGCGAAAGAGAGCGCCTGAAACCGCTTATTTCAATTGTTTTGAAATCGAAACCCGCGTTCGGCACAAGGCGCGATTCCATATGGTCGGCAGTGCCGACAAATAAAATTTCCGCATCGGGATTTTTTTCTTTTATATAAGACGCCACGGCAATCGCGGGATTTATATGCCCTGCCGTGCCGCCTGTTGCAAAAAGTATTTTCATTTTTAACTCCTAAATCTTTTTTTGATTTGCCTTACGTGAAACGCTTAACACGACACCTGTTTCAAACAATAACATAATCAGCGCAGTGCCGCCGTAACTGAAAAACGGCAGAGCGATTCCCGTGTTCGGAATTGCATCTGTTACAACAAGGATGTTCAGCGCAGTCTGTATTCCTATTTGAGCAATTATTCCCAAGGTAATATATGAGCCGAATTTATCTCTTGCTTTCATTGAAATCTGTATTCCCCTCAACACAAGCAGAATAAATAAAATTAATATGGTCAAAGCGCCGATAAAGCCAAGCTCCTCGCATACTATTGAAAAAATAAAGTCGTTTTGCGGCTCTGAAACATACATATACTTTTGCTTTGAATTACCAAGACCCACACCGAAAAGCCCGCCGGAGCCTATTGCATAAAGAGAGTTATTTATCTGCCATCTGCCTCCAAGCGGATCGAAATCCTTGTTTGTAAACGCCTCAAGCTTTTTTTGGATATATGAAGGCATCATCTTCGGGAACATAAACACAACAAGAACAACGGCAACAACCGCGATTATTCCTAACCAAAACAGCCATTTATTAGTTCCTCCGGCAAACATAACAGACGCGCCGATTAAAAACATCAGTATAACACAGGAAAGGTGATTTTCAAGCATTATCAATCCGCAAAAAACGGCAATTATCAAAAGCGGAAAAAATATTCCCTCTTTGAACCTGTTCGCCCTTGAGCCGAATCTGCAAAAATAAACCGACAATGTTATTATAAGAGAAAATTTGGCAATCTCCGATGGCTGAAAAGTTATTCCGCCGAAAAGCGGAATATAACGTCTGAAAACTTCTCCCTCATTAGTGGATTTCCCTGTGTTGTAAAAAAGCACGATAACGAGAAGAATAATCGTAGCGGGCAAAATATATTTAAGAAGATTTCTGTAAATTTTATAGTCGATCTTTGATGCAATAAGCATTGCGGCAACGCCGACAACGGCAAACAAACATTGCTTTATGAAAAAGGAATAAGAATTATCGTTTTCAAAATACGAAGTGGGATAAGATGCCGAAAGGAGCATAACAAGCCCGATTGCAAGCAATATCATTGTAAGCGCAAAAAACGGAACGTCAAATCCGCCTGTTATAAAATAATCGGAAAGTCTGATTTTATGAAACGCGCCGCGCGATTTAACAACCTTATCTTCTGCGCCGATATCATCATTCACAGCCCTGCCGCCATACCGCGGATAGCTTGTTTGCTGACCGAATTTTTCTGCCATATGATTATCATAGCCTTTCAAAAATTATACAAACATTACTCCTGCGTGCCTATCATTCAAATATATTTTAAAACGGTTAATTTGCAGCGGAGCCGAAATAAACAAGAGCATAAGCTATCGCACAGCCTATTGCATTTACAATTGAAAAAACGACACAGATTTTATTTTCATTCCAGCCGCACATTTCAAAATGATGGTGAATAGGAGCCATTTTGAATACGCGCTTTCCGTGCGTGATTTTAAAATATCCAATCTGAATAATATCGCTCAAAGTTTCGCAAACATAAACAATTCCTATCGGAAGTAACAGCACAGGGCATTTTATACAAAACCCGAGAGCCGTAACCAAACCGCCCAAAAACAGCGAACCCGTATCGCCCATAAAGGTTTTGGCGGGATTTCTGTTCCAGCATAGAAATCCGCCCATTCCTCCGAGCAAAGCGGCAGAGATTATTGCAAGCCCCGCAAATTTTTGAAGAGCCGCTATAGCTATAAATGTTACGGCAGTAACGGCAGTGACGCTCGAACAAAGACCGTCTATACCGTCCGTTAGATTTACGGAATTCACACAGCCGTAAACGATAATTATTGAAAAAATCCAAAAAAGCGCAGATGTAAAAATATTTTTTTCAAAATTGAGTGTGCCGAGAAACGGGAAATACCACACAGTGTTGTGTGAAAGCCACAAAGTGAGCACATAGCCGAAACTGATAAGGAGCTGACCGACAGATTTTTGTTTTGGCGTAAGACCCTCGTTTCTTTTGAGCTTTATTTTAATGAAATCATCAGTAAATCCAACCGCGCCGCATCCGATAGCAAGAACAATGCCCGCAATTATAAGAACATTTTCTCTTCCTGTCATTATCTGCGAGTATTCAGTTTCAAGATTGCCGCCCGTTGAAACGAAAATTGACGCCGAAATAACAAATGCCGAGATAATGCCTATAATAAACATAAACCCGCCCATATTCGGAGTTCCCTGCTTTGATTTGTGCCATGACGGACCTATTTCAAGTATAGTCTGCCCGAAATTCAGCTTACGAAGCCAGGGAATTATTATAAAACCGAGTGCCGCCGTCACGCCGAATGCGATGATCGCGCTTATAATCACCGAAACTGTAACATTCATTAGACTTCCCACCTTTTGTAGATTTCGTAAATAATATTTTCAAGATGCATTCCTCTGCTTGCTTTAAACAAAACAACATCGCCGCTTTCGGCAATTTCATACAGTTTTTCCGTTAAAGCTTTATCGCTGTTCAAGAAAAATGCATTTTTAAGATTTTCTGATTTCGCGCCCTCAACAATTTGTTTTGCCAGCGTGCCCGTGCATAAAAGATAATCAATTCCGAGTTTTGCGGCTGTTTTTCCGATTTCAAAGTGCGCCTGCCGCGAGTAATCCCCAAGTTCAAGCATATCGGATAAAACTGCTATTTTTTTATTACCCTTTGTGCGCCTCAGCGTTTCCAGCGCCGCCCTCATTGAATCGGGAGACGCATTATAGCAGTCCTCAATAGAGGTTATACCGTTTACAACAACACTCTTCTGCCGCATACCCTCGGGAACGTATTTTGCAAGAGCCGCCGCGGCATCATTCGGATTAACTCCTATGAGATAAGCCGCCGAAAACGCCGCCAACGCGTTATAGACATTATGTATGCCGATTATCGGTATTGTTATTTTATTTTCTTTTCCGAAATAATATACGCTAAAGCTCGTTGAACCGTTTTCTTCTTTAATATCATCTGCCCTGAAATCGGCGCCGTTGTTCAAGCCGTAAAAATATATTTTATGATTTTCGCATTTTACCGTTGAAAGCAAATCGTTATCGGAATTCAAAAGCAGCGGCGCGCCGTCTTTCAAACCGTCAAGAATTTCAAGCTTTGCTTTAAGTATTCCCTCTCTTGAGCCGAGATTTTCTATGTGCGACACGCCTATATTTGTAATTATTCCGAGAGTGGGCTTTGCCGCCATGGAAAGACGGTGAATTTCACCGAAATGATTCATTCCCATCTCAATAACAGCCGCTTCGCTTTGGCTGTCAAGGCTGAAAAGAATTTGAGGCAATCCGATTTCATTGTTTAGATTACCAAGCGTTTTTACAGTTTTGTATTTTGCGCTGACGGCGAGATAAGTAAGCTCTTTTGTTGTTGTTTTGCCAACAGAACCTGTTAAGCCGATAATCGGAATATCAAATCTTTCGCGATAACTGCCCGATAGCTCAAGCATAGCAGCGGCAGTGTCCGCAACCTTTACAAAAGCGCCGTTTACCTTTATATCTTTTGAAATCATAACTGCGGCAGCGCCTTTTGAAAAAGCCTCGTCTATAAAATCATGTGCGTCAAAACGCGTGCCTTTAATACATATAAAAAGGCAGCCCTTCGTAACTTTTCGCGTGTCTATTGCAACACCGTTTATTTCCGCTTCGGCGTTATATGTTCCGCCGCACGCCTGCGCTATTTCAGATAGCAGTAATCTATCCATACTATTCTCCTAAAATCTCTGCTACTACTTCTCTTTCATCAAAATGAATCGTTCCTGTCGGAAGAATCTGATACGTTTCGTGACCCTTGCCCGCAAGAAGAATAATATCTTTCGGTTTCGCGTTTTCAAGAGCCCAGCGAATCGCGTCCCGCCTGTTCTCAATAACAACGTATGGCGTTGAAACGCCTTTCATTCCCTCAAGTATATCTTTAATAATCAAAGACGGATTTTCAGAACGCGGATTATCGGAAGTAACAATGCAAAAATCAGAGAGTTCCGCAGCTATCTTTCCCATCTTCGGGCGTTTTGTTTTATCTCTGTCTCCGCCGCAACCAAAAAGTGTAACTATTCTGTTTTGTGCAATTTCGCGAAGTGAGGAAATAATATTTTCAAGTCCGTCCGGGGAATGCGCATAATCAATTATCACTGTAAAATCAGTATTTGTCGGCACAACCTCAATTCTTCCCTTTACTCCTGAAGATTTGGAGATGGCAGATAAAACGTCTTTGTAATCAATTCCGAGTGAAAGCGCCACCGATGATGCGCAAAGCGAATTATAGACCGAAAACCTGCCCGGAATCGGGCAGCTTACCCTGCCTATAAAATTAGCTACAAGCTCGTATTCAACTCCGTCTGTTTTAAACTTAACATTTTTAGCGCAATAATCGGCATTGTTTGTGTTAACTGCGTATGAATATGTTTTGCAGTTAAGATTTTCCACTATTTTAAGTCCGTTTTCATCATCGGCGTTAGTAACGGCAATATCCGAATTTTCAAAAAGAATTCTCTTTGAATTAAAATAATTTTCCCATGTTTTATGATAGTCAAGATGATCCTGAGTCAGATTTGTAAACGCGCCCACGGCAAAGCGCAGTCCGTTTACTCTGCCCTGCGCAAGAGCCTGAGATGAAACCTCCATAACACAGTAATCACAGCCCGAATCCGCCATCTGGCAAAAAAGTTTTTGCAGCTCGTATGGATCGGGCGTAGTATATTTTGCGGGATAAACCTCATCGCCTATCATATTTTGAACAGTTCCGATAAGACCAACTTTTTTGCCTGTGTATTCAAGAATCTGTTTAATTAAAAAGGACGTTGTGGTTTTTCCGTTCGTTCCCGTTATGCCAATTAATTTCAGCTTGTCGGCGGGATTTCCGAAGTAATTTGCACATATAGAAGAAAATACGGCGCGTGTGTTTTCAACTATCACTTGATTGCTCAATCCTAAATCACGTTCAACAACAACCGCCTTAGCTCCTTTTTTGAGCATTTCCTCGGCAACGCTGTGCCCGTCAAATGTATTCCCCTTAATGCACACAAAGAGTGAACCGTCTTTAACAAGCCTTGAATCCTGGGTTACATCTGAAATTTCCGCATCGGGATACGAACCCAAAACATCTATTCCCTTTAATATTTCCGATAATTTCATTGCCGTTCCTCCATAATGTAAACCGTTATTTTAATAAATACAAATACGGTATATTGATAAAAATAATTTAGTCTAAAAAATTATTTCACAGTCCGCCGCGCTTTAATCAAGCACTGCTTTGGTTGATTTGAAAGTTACTTTTACAACCGTTCCTATCGGAACCTTGTTGCCGATATCCTCGCTTTGTTTATATGCAACAACAAGCGCGTCGGCTGAATCATTGCCGCCGATTTCAATATTCAGATTATATGATGCGGCGAGTTTATTTGCCTCAGGGACAGTCAGACCGCTGAAATCCGGCACCTCAACAGTTTCGTTTTCCTGCGCCGAATCGGTGTAAAGCACGATTATTCCGTCCTTAGGCACCGCTGTGCCTGCCGCGGGCGACTGGCGAACAACCTTATCGCCGTTGCCCATTATTTTAACATTAAAGCCTGTTGAAACAAGTGTTGCCTCCGCATTATCGGTATCTTTCCCCGTTACGCTCGGTATCTTAACCGAAAGGCTTTCAAGCTCATCGTCTGTGTAAGACGGCTCAACTCCAAGCTGTTTCATTGCCTCTTCAGTTACAGTGGCCGCAATGGGAGCGCATATTGCGCCGCCGCCCAAATCAACACTCGGTTCGTCACAAATGATTATCATTGCTACGCGCGGATTATCAACAGGAGCTATTGCGGCAAAAGAAATTATGTATTTTGTTCTCTCGCCCTCTTTAAACTCGCCAAGCTTTGTAGAAGTGCCTGTTTTTCCTCCAACGTTATATCCGGCAACATAGCCGTTTTTGCCGGTTCCGTTATCTACAACCGATTTAAGCATCTGCAAAACCGTTTCGGAAGTTTTTTTGCTGATAACCTGTCTTAACGCGGTAGTTTCTGTTTTTTTAATTGTGTTTCCGTTGGAATCCTGAATTTCCTCAACTACATATGGTTTCAGAAGAGTTCCGCCGTTTGCGACAGCGCACAGCGCCGTACACATCTGAATAGTGCTTATATTGTTGGTCTGTCCGAATGATGCTGACGACAGTTCAACGATAGAATATTGATTTTCCTTGTAAAACTGAGGACTTGCCTCGCCCGGCAGATCTATTCCCGTTTTCTCGGTAAATCCGAAACCGTCGAAATATTTAAAATAATTGTGAACGCCAAGGCGCTGGCCTATCGTTATAAAAAACGGGTTACACGAATTTTCAAGCCCTTCGGTAAACGTTTCCGTGCCGTGACCCGAACGAAGATGGCAGTTCATTATGCGGTCTTCAACTCTGATTTTGCCCGTGCAGGTATACGTTGTGTCGAGCGTTGCAACGTTTTCCTCAAGCGCCGCGGAAGCCATAAACGTTTTATAAACAGAACCGGGAACGTAAGTGTCAGAAACCGTGAAATTTCTCCACTGCTTTTGAACGTACTCGCTCTCAAGCTCCGCTTTTTTATTTTTATCCGGCTCTTTATTTATTGCGTCAATGTAATTGTCGTAAATAACCTTTCTCGGCTCGTTGCAGTCGAAGTCAGGCAGCGACGCCATTGCAAGAACGCCTCCCGTGTTGCAGTCCATAACAATTCCGTATGTTCCTTTTGCGTCATACTCGTCAAGCGCATACTGCAATTCTTTTTCAAGAGTATACTGAATGGAGCTGTTTATGGACAGCACAAGAGAATTTCCGTCCTGTGCCGGAATAGTAGTTTCAAATTCATCTGAAATTGATTTTGAATTGGCGTCCGCAACGGTAATTATTCTGCCGTTTACACCCGAAAGTTCTTCGTCGTAATAAGCCTCAAGCCCTTCAAGCCCTTGATTATCCGAACCTATAAATCCCAAAACAGGCGAGGCAAGCGTGCCATAGGGATAATATCTTTTTGTGCTTTCTTCAAAACCGAGGCAGTTTCTGAGTCCGTATTTTTTGTTTTCTTCGGCGTCCATAAACTCTGTTATGGTCTTTCTTACGTTGTATTCAACCTTTCGTTCAACAACAACATACTTACCCTCTTTTTGGGTTTTTTCGGCAAGCTCCAGCTTTTTTTCATCGTCGTAGCCAAGAATATCCGAAAGCATATTTATGAGAACGGTTCTGTTGTTATCGTTTATCTGCGACGGGTCGATAAAAATGTTGTAAACGGTTGCCGATTGCGCAAGCACGTTACCCTGACTGTCATAAATCGTTCCTCTTCTTGCCTCTATTTCCCTATCGGAAAGCTGTTGATTCTGTGCCTTTTCGGCGTATTCCTTTCCTTTAATTATCTGAAAATAGAATAAGCGGGAAACACCCCAGGTGAAAACAAATATTAAAGCAAGAAACATTATGAATGTTCTTGAAGTGCAAAGCTTTCTGAATCTCCCCATCATTTTCCACCCAAACATAATTTATATATTATATATTAATATTTTAGAGAGTTAAGACTAAGCCTAACTCTCATTACATAATACTTAACCGCATTTGCGATTATTACACATCATTTTCCCACCTGCTCGGCAAGCGCGGCAGGCGGTTCCTCACGCAGAGAAACAAGGCGTTTCCCTTTGTATTGCTCAACGTCTATATATTCTATCTGCTCGGGCTGTGTTTTAACCATTCCGAGTTCATTTACCGCATATTCTTCTATTTGCTCAATATTAACAAGCGATTCAAGCCTTGCCTTTGTGGAAATGCACTGATTCTCCTCTCTTGAAATTTCTGTTTTAAGATTTGAAATTTCTCTTGCGTACTCATTTTTCAGCGCATAAGTATAAAGCATACCAAAAAGCATAGACGCGGCAAGAGCAAGCGAAACAAGTATTGCCGCAACTTTTCTGCGAGCAAGCCTCTGCTCCGCAACAAGCTGATTTTTGCTTTTCAGTTTGCGATTTGTATTAACGGAAAAAGGTTTACGCTGCTCTCTTGGCTGCGGAACGTATATGGGAGCCGCTGATGAACGCGAAAGACTGAACGCCTCAACCGCTCGGCTCGTTTCCAAATCCGCCATATACGAATAACGGCGAAAATCATTGCTGTTTGTCATCACATTCACCCTCCCTTTCATAAATTCTAAAATTTTTTAAACACACGAAGTCTTGATGACCTTGCTCTCGGATTTTCCGAAAGTTCTTTCTCACTCGGAGATTTTGATTTAAACGGCAGTTCGCCCCTCGGCTTATTGCCGCAAACGCACACAGGAAATTCTTTTGGGCACACGCAACCCCTTGTCCACTCTGCGAATTTTTCCTTAACAATTCTGTCCTCAAGCGAATGAAACGTTATGATTGCGATTATCCCTCCGGGATTAAGGCAGTCAAACGCATTATTGAGCGCTTCTTTCAGTTTTTCCAGCTCGCCGTTCACTTCAATCCTTATTGCCTGAAATGTTTTTCTCGCGGGGTGGCCTTTTTTTAATTCCCTCGCCGGCATTGATTTTCTTATCACTTCAACAAGCTCAAACGTTGTTTCAATCGGCTTTTCTCCACGCGCTGCCACAATATTTTTAGCAATGGAGCGGCTGTACTTTTCCTCGCCGTATCTCCATATTATATCCGCAAGCGCCTGTTCGCTGTAAGTATTCACAACATCGCGCGCCGAAAGCCCTTCCTTAGACATCCTCATATCAAGGGGCGCATTTTGATGAAACGAAAACCCTCTTGCGGCCTCGTCAAGCTGAAATGAGCTGACGCCCAAATCAAGAAGCAGTCCGTCTATACCGCATATTCCGAGCGAGCTTAAAATCTCTTTAATATCGGCGAAATTGCCGTGAACTATTGAAACATTCGGGATATCGCCGAGGCGTTCATTCAAAACCTTAATCGCGTCGGGATCACGGTCTATAGCTATAAGCTTTCTGGCTCTTTTTGCTATCTCAGAGGAATGACCGCCTCCGCCTGCCGTTCCGTCCGCTATTATTTTGCTTTCATCAATCGCGAGGGCATCTATCGCCTCGTCAAACAACACGCTTTTGTGATTGAATTCCATAATCAACGTATCTCTGCGTTTTCGGAGCCGTTAACCTTGTCCATCAAATCGTAAATACCCAATGATGAATCAAACGTGCTTTGCATTTTATCGAATTCAGCAGTGTTCCAAATTTCAATTGTTTTGCCGTTTCCCTCAAAAATAACATCGCTGTCATTTGCAAGAAACGCAAGCTCTTTAAGACGCTGATTAAGAGTAAATCTTCCCTGAGCGTCAAGAGTACATTCCTCTGCGTTGCGCAGGAAATCCTTTGATGTTTCGTATTTCTGATTTTCCGTTCCGCGCTGCATATTATTGTATGTCAGCTCAAATTCCTCCATGGGATAAAGGGTTATGCATTTACAGCCCTTAACTGTAACGGCAACCATATAAAACTCTTTTCCGAGCCTTTCACGCCATTTTGTGGGAACAGAGAGCCTGCCCTTGCTGTCAAGCTTATAATTGTATAAAGTGCCGACAAACAAATGCATTGCCCTCTCTCCTTTCTCACAGTGAATTTTAATGGCTTGTTTTTGGGAATTTAATGAATTTTATGGGATTTTAAAGGATTTATCCCCTCGTATCTATAATTATAATAACACTGCGCCTGCTTGTCAAGCACAAATTACCCTTATTCGATTAACTATTCAAAATTGTAATATTATTGTAATATTTTTGTAATAATTGTTGTTTCGATAAAATAATTATGATATAATTTTTAAAACGGAGGTATAAATATGGCAGATTACAAAACAACGTGGCGGGAAAAGCTCGGCTACGGCGTCGGCGCTGTGGGGCTTGACCTTTCTTACGGATTATTCTATTCATATCTTTCTTATTATCTTTCAAGCGTTCTTGGTCTTAAAGAAGGCTTTTTGCTTCTTCTTACCCCGCTTGCGAGAATATGGGACGGAATAAACGACCCGATTATGGGCGCTATTGTAGACAGCACAAAAACTCGTATCGGCAAATACCGCCCTTGGATCATAATCGGCGCTTTTTCAAACGCCGTTGTTCTGTTTCTTCTTTTCACTTCTTTCGGAATGAGCGGCACCGCGCTTTACATATATATCGCCGTAATGTATATTCTTTGGGGTATGACAAACACTATGGCGGATATCCCCTACTGGTCTATGGTTCCGAGCTTTACGAACGACCCTAAAGACAGAAATCTCGTTGCAACGGTTGCCCGCACATTCAGCGGTATCGGTCAAGGACTTATCACGATACTCACACCTGTAATTCTTCCCATACTTTCAAACGGTATAACAACGGATAAGGGCTACAGCGCTTCCGGCTTTTCCAAATGGGCAGGTATTTGCGGAATTTTCCTTGTTCTTTTTTCCTCTGTCTGCGTTTTATCAACAAAAGAGCGGCGTGTTATATACAATAACGACAAATTCAGCTTTAAAAAAATGTTTAAAGTAATTGCCGGAAACGACCAGCTTATTGTTTTTATGATATTTGCAATGATTTCAAACGCGGGCTGGTATCTCACAAGCGGCACAGCGGTATATTACTTTACCGATGTTCTTGAAGAAAGCACGGCGCAGAGTCTTTTTTCAATGATAGGAGCGGTCGGTTCGGCTCTCGGTCTGCTTGTTATCCCCTTACTTGAAAAAAAGCTTTCAAACAGAACGATCTATCAAATTTCTCTCTGCACCGCCATTCTCGGTTATATTTTGATGTATATTTTCGGTCCCGTGCTCAAAATCACGCTTGCGCTTGATTTCAGCTATATTTTGGCAAGCATCGGAATAGGCTCAATGTTTGTTGCACAAACTATTTTTCTTGCCGATATTGTTGATTACGGCGAATATAAAACCGGCAAACGCAACGAAAGCATAACGTTTTCAATGAAAGGCTTTCTTCAGAAAATGGCTTATACGTTGCAGACAATTTTTCTTTTCGGCGGACTCGGAATAATGAACTACAACGAGCAGATTAAAAACGGCGTTATCAACGAATCAACAAAAAGCGCAATCGGAATCATCTGTTTTGCGATCCCTCCCGTGCTTATGCTGGCATCGCTCATAATATTCAGTGTAAAATTCAAAATCCACGGCAAACTCAGAACAGAAGTTCACGACTATATTTCAGCAAAACGCAGCGCTGATTCGGAATAAAAAGTAAAAAACGAAAACCGCGAACATATCGCGGTTTTCGTTTTTTATTTAATATACTATTATGTTATTTTTGTTTCAGTCAATCATTTATTAATTCCGGGGTTATTTTTATGATTATTGCGGATTTTTCTAACGTCCTGCAAAGCTCTGTAAAGCGCGTCGTCTATGCTGATTAACGTGTTTTCCGTGTATTCGTTAACGGATTTAACAATATCAGCTCTGTTTTTCTGCGCGGAAGCAAGCATCTCATTTGCCTGTGTTGTGGCGTTTCCGAGTATTTCGCTGGCACGGTTCTGAGCCTCACGAACGTAGGCCTCTCCCTCTTCCTTTGCCTTAGCGATAATTTCGGCCGCCTCAGCCTGCGCAGTCTGAGTAATCTGGTCGCGCGCAACAAGCTCACGCGCCTGAGCCTGAGCCTCTTCCCTGATTGCCTGAGCCTCTTTGTTTGCGTCATCAAGAATAGTATTTCTTGAATCAATAATTGCCTTTGCCTGCTTTGTTTCATGAGGCGTGTTAAGGCGGATATCCTCAATTATAGTCTTGATTTTCTCAACGTCAACAAGACTTTTTTTAGTCATAGGCATTGAGGTTGCGTCATCGAGCACATCCTCTAAATCTTCAAGTAAAATATCTGTATTAGTCATTACTTATTTCTCCTTTGCATCTTTTTATAACATCATTTGATATTTCATTCGGAACGAATTGAGAAATATCGCCGCCGAGGCGGCACACCTCTTTCACCATGCTTGAAGACAAAAACATATTTTCCCCTTTTGCTGTTAAAAAAACAGTTTCAAGCTGAGGCAAAAGGCTTTTGTTTGTGAGCGCCTGCTGAAATTCATAGTCAAAATCAGATACGGCTCTCAGCCCTTTAACTATTGCAACAGCGTTCTTTTCTTTTGCATAGTTCACAAGAAGACCGTTATATGTATCAACTTCAATATTTTTGCCTTTGATACAACGGCGTAAAAGGTTCAGCCGCTCATCAACCGTAAACATCGCCTTTTTAGCGCTGTTTGTCATTACAAGCACTATAACCTTATCAAAAAGCTCCGCTCCCCGCTCGATTATATCAATATGACCCAGCGTTACGGGATCAAAGCTGCCGGGACAAACGGCTATTTTCATATCGGAATCAATCCTTTCGGTAAAGCGTAATTTTAGTCTTTCCGTAAATTTTTTCCCTGCTAACCGTTAAGCCTCCGGTCTGTTTCGGCAAGGCTTCATCTTTTGAAGTTTCACACACCACGATGCCTTCGGTGTTAACGGAATCCGCAAGATAAGGCAGGCAATTATCTATAAGCCCCTTTCCGTAAGGCGGATCAAGAAACACGATATCAAAACAGCCGCAATGCGAAACATAAGACAAGGCATCGCCAAAAATTATCTGCGAGGATTCTGTTAATTCACAGCGAGAAACATTTTTTCTAACGATTTCACGTGCGTTTCTGCTGTTCTCAACAAAAACGCAAAAACTCGCTCCGCGTGACAGAGCCTCTATTCCGAGCTGACCTGAACCGGCAAACAAATCAAGCACCCTTTTGCCCTCGATTTCAAATTGAATCATACTGAAAAGGGCTTCCTTAACATTTTCGGAAGTAGGTCTTGTAACATCGTCGCCTGCAAGGGTTTCAAGCCGTCTTCCGCGTGCCGCGCCTGTAATTACTCTCATCATATCGGAACTGTCCTCAAACGGTCAGGTACACACTATACCCGCCGCAGTTTTGTGATTGCCGGAAATGTGCGTTCAAACCGCTCATAGGCAGAGCTCTCCAAATCCAATAATCATAATACATTATACATTTCAACTTCTTGCTCGTCAAGTTTATTAGGCGGAATTTTTACATTTTGTGATAAAAATTATAAATACTTTCCGCGTTCTTCTTGCTGATACCAGGACATTTTTCAATTTCGTCGGCGGAAAGCTCTTTGATTTTTGAAATCGTTTTAAAATGCTTCAACAATGCTTTAGCTTTGCTTTCCCCTATGCCCTCAATACTTAAAAGACCTGATGAAAAAGAGTTTTTCTTGTGCTTTTTGTGATGATATGTTATCGCAAAACGGTGAACCTCTTCCTGAATTGTGGAAACAAGAGTAAAAGCGCTTCTGTGAGAATTGATTTCAATTTCTCCGCCATCAAACGCAATAGCCCTTGTTCGGTGCTTGCTGTCTTTAACCATACCGAACACGGGAACGCTTATTCCCATTTCACGAATAACGGGAAGGACTGCATTCACCTGCGGCTGTCCTCCGTCCAGCAGAATTAAATCGGGAAGAATTTTAAAGCTGCTGCCATCCTCGTCATTGTAATAATGATTAAAACGGCGCGTTAAGACCTCGCTCATGGAACCCACGTCATTTTGACCTTCAAAGCCCTTAATTGAAAATCTTTTATAAGAGGATTTAAGCGGTCTTCCGTTGTGAAAAACAACCATTCCCGCAACATTGTCCGCGCCGAAAGTGTGCGATATATCATAGCTTTCAATATATTCGGGCGGTTTCGGCAAACCGAGGAGCACCGCAAGCTCCTCCAGAGCGGCAAATTCTCTTCCGAGTCTTCCCTCGCTTTGGGCAAGCCTTTCATTCGCATTTTGAATACAGAGCTTAACAATAGCGAGATGCTCGCCTTTTTGGGGATGAATAAATTCGGTTTTCTTTCCTCTTTTGCTTTCAAGAAACCGCAAAAGCAATTCCTCGTCTTCAATATCTCCGTCAACAGCGATTCTCGACGGTATACGGCTGCGCATTGAGTAATACTGCTGAATAAGATCAAATCTCGCGGACGGCAAATCATCTATTGAGTCTACAAGCCAAAATTCGCTGTCTGTCAGTCTGCCGTGTTCAAATCTAAGCACCTCAAAACAGGCTTTTTTCTTTCCGTTTACAAGGGCAAAAACATCTTCCTCGGGCACGTTGATAGACACAACCTTCTGCTTTTCTTCAAGATTCTTTATAGCCCTAATCCTGTCGCGCAGCTTAGCCGCCTCTTCAAACTGAAGGTTTTCCGAAAGTTCGTTCATCTGACGGGTCATATCTCTAACTGCCGCCTGGCTTCCGCCTTTCAGAAACGCAACGGCATCGTTTACACTGTTAATATATTCCTCTTGAGAGATTTTTCCCGCGCACGGCGCGGAGCACAACCCCATAAAACCGTTTAGGCATGGTCGTGACTTGCCGTAATCACGCGGAAACTGTTTTCCGCATCTCGGAAGTTTGAAAATTTTAAGCGTTTCATCCACAGCCTGTTTAACGGAAAAATTAGAAATATACGGACCGACATAAACCGCCCCGTCATCATCTATGCGTTTTGCCTCGGAAATGCGCGGAAACTCGCCTTTTGTGATTTTAATATATTTGTAGCCCTTATCGTCTTTTAAAAGAATATTGTATTTTGGCATGTGCTGTTTAATTAAAGAACATTCAAGCACAAGAGCCTCAAACTCTGTGTCAACAAGGATATAGTCGAAATCATCAACGTTTTCAACCATTCTTATAACTTTAAGAGAATGATTTGAATGTGAGCCGAAATAAGAAGAAACCCTGTTTTTCAACTTTTTCGCCTTGCCGATATAAATGATTTTTTTATCCTTGTTTTTCATTATATAAACGCCGGGCTGCTGAGGCAGCGCCATCGCCTTTTTTCTTAATTCCTTTTCGGTCACATTCTCACCTCCGCAGAAAAAACAACGGCACAGATTGCTCTGTACCGTTTATTGCAAAAAAAATTTTAATTAATCGGTGAATCCGCTTTTTACAAGAGCAACAAGCCCTTCTACAGCGCTTTCTTCATCAGAGCCGTCTGCTATAATGCGAATGTCGGTTCCGCCCATTATTCCAAGCGAAAGAACACCTAAAAGCGATTTCGCGTTAACTCTTCTTTCTTCCTTTTCAACCCAAATTGATGATTTGAACTCATTCGCTTTTTGGATGAAAAATGTGGCGGGACGGGCATGAAGTCCAACCTGATTCTCAACTTTTACATCTTTAACAAACATAATAAAACCTCTCATATGAAAATATAAACTCAGATACATTCATTAATGCCGTTTGTTTACGATACATATTATACCACTAAAGTTCAAGAGGTCAACAAATCGTGATAAACTTCGTAGGCTTTATGAATTTAAAACAAAATTTTATCATTAG
>CANRMJ010000029.1 GCA_947631705.1 uncultured Clostridia bacterium | reverse complement strand
AACCTCTCTTTTTGAGAGGTTTTTTTCTTTACTTATTTTTCCGTTTATGATATTGTGTTAGTAGAGCTATCGGCTTTTGTTTAATATTGAGGTGATTTAAATGTCAAAAATATTAGTAAACACAATTATTGACCAAACTAAAATACTGTTTTTCAACTTTTCGGTTGCATTGAAAACGTGTGATATGGATTACGTTCTGTGTGATATGCCGATATGGAAACACGTTTATCATATGCTGCATTCTATTGATCAGTGGTATATCAATCCCTAAAGATATGAAGAACCGCCGTTTCATGAGCCGAAATGGAACAGTCTTGATTATTTTGCGGGCGATAAGATTTTATCGCGTCAGGAATTGACTGATTACTTTGATACAATCCAAACGAAGATAATGAATTATCTTAATTCGCTAAATGATGATGATTTATGCGAAAAGCCCGAAGGCTGCAAATACAATCGTTTGTCGCTTGTATTGGGTGCGTTCAGACATCTTTACGCGCATCTCGGCAATATAAATGCAACCACGATAGTTGAAACTAATGAGTGGCCGCGTGTTGTGGGCACTTATGCACTTGAAAACGGATTTGAGAACTACGGTCTTTATGAATAATTTTTAATTTTTTCTTGACAGAGCATCTCTTTTGTGTTATATATCTATTTTGTGTCTCAGTCAGAAAGGATTATTGTATGAAAATTGCAGTTTTAGGCTTCAGCGGAAGCGGAAAATCCACTCTGGCAAAGCAACTTGCGGAATACTATAATATACCTCTGCTTTATCTTGATTGCGTAAATTTTAAGGAAAATTGGGTGCTGCGCGACAGAGATGAGGGCAGAAAAGCGGTTGCTGAATTTATGAAAAACGAAAGCTGGGTTATAGACGGTAATTATCGAAGTCTTTACCAAAAGGAGCGGCTTGAGCAGGCAGACAGAATTATTATTCTTAAGTATAATCGTTTTGTTTGTATGCATGGCGCATTTAAAAGAAATTTTGATTATAAAGGAAAAGTAAGGGAGAGCATTTCGAGCGGCTGCATAGAAAGAATGGATTTTGATTTTTTCCTTTGGATTCTTTATAAGCAATATTCAAAAAAACGAAAAAATCATTTTAAAGGAATTAAGGAAAAATATCCGCAAAAAACGATTGTTTTTAAAAACAGAAAAGAACTAAATAAATATCTTGATTTACTGAAAAATATTGAAACAAATGTTTGATTGTGTTATTATAATGATTGAATAATAGAAGGGAGACAATTCTATGAAAAAATCACTTTATAACAAAATCGAGCAGTTTATGCTTTCGTGTATCAAGGAAACGGCACACGATAAGGAACACGTTTATCTTGTGCTGAATTTTTCACTTTTAAGCTGAACGCAGTAGGAGTTATGGGGATTGCCCGTTCGCTTATTGGTACGGGAAATTACAGCAATTTGTTGCCGTTCTTAATGAAAATGAGTTCAAAAAAATGCTTAATGAAAAGCTATGCGAAGAAACTGCTGAATTTTTGGAAAGCGGTGATGCGGAGGAACTGGCGGATATTCTTGAAGTTGTAGACGCTATCGCTTCAAATAAGGGTATATCCTTTGAGCAATTAATAGAAATAAAGGAAAACAAAGCAAAGAAAAACGGAAAGTTTGAGAAAAGAATATTATTAAAAGAGGTTATTGACTGATGGAATTATGGGACGCATATTACAGAGACGGCTCGTCTGCTAACCGCTATCTTGTTAGAGGCGAGCCGATTGCCGATGGACTTTACCACCTTGTCAGCGAAATACTTGTTCAGCATATTGACGGCACTTTTTTGCTTGTGCAGAGAGATTTTAATAAGCCTATTCATCCCGGCAAGTATGAGTTGAGCGCAGGCGGTTCTGTTTTAAAAGGTGAAACGGCGCTTGAGGGAGCAAAGCGTGAGCTTTTTGAGGAAACGGGAATTAAATGCGAAAAATTAACGGTTGAGTTTACTGATATTTCCGATAAAAACCACTCTATATTTAATATGTATTATTGCGTAACGGATTGTGATAAAGATTCTGTTCGTTTGCAGGAGGGAGAAACAATTGCGTATGAATGGATTTCACGTGAAGAATTAATTAAAAGAATAAAAAAGGAACCGCAAAAATTCTGCACGATAGATGAAATAAGACGTTGCACCGCATTTAAAAACAGCGGGATTTAAAAAGTATGTAAAAATTGCCGATTATAGTTTACATTTATTTTATAGATGGTATAATGTAGCAGGTTGAAAATATCAAATGTAAGTGATATTTGCGGCAGAGGTACATTATGAAGAATGATTTGTTAAGCGGAAATCCCGTAAAAAGAATAGTTTCGTTTGCATTGCCGATAATGCTGAGCTCGCTGTTGCAGTATTCGTATAATTTTGTTGACAATATTATTGTTGGAAGATATGTAAGCACGGCGGCGCTTGCGGCGGTCGGAAATATCGGTTCAATCAACAGTTTTATAATAGGCGCGGCTCTTGGGCTGACAAGCGGCTTTACTATTCCCGTTGCTCAGAAATTCGGAGCGGGCGATTATAAAACAATGAATAAATACGCGGGAAACAGTATTTCGCTTTCTGCATTGATCGGTTTTTTGCTCGTTATTATCGCACATATTGTTTCCACTCCCATATTGAGGCTCATACATACTCCAAACGATATTTTTTCTCTGTCTTCTTCATACATAAACATTCTTTATTTCGGAATACCGCTGCAAATGCTTTTTAATAACTTTACGGGAATGGCGCGCGCCGTTGGCGAAAGCAAAAAGCCGCTGTATTTTCTTGTTGTGAGTGTAACTGTTAACTTTACACTTGATATGATTTTTGTGCGCGAACTTGGCTGGGGTGTTGAGGGAGCGGCAGCGGCAACGATTCTTGCATATCTTTGTGCAACTGTTTTTGCGGGCTGCTATATTCTGCGAAGAGAAAAAAAGATCAGTTTAACAGCATCGGACGTAAAACTCAATTTAAAGATTTCTGCCGAGCAATTGAAACTCGGCATACCTGTTTCCATGCAGTTCACTATTACCTCTGTCGGCTCAATGATTCTGCAAACTGCAATAAACGGTTTCGGTTCATCGGCAATTGCCGCCATAACTGCCGCAGGCAGGGTGGAGCAGGTTATGAATATTCCCATGAGCGGGCTCGGGGTGGGCAATTCCACTTTTGTTTCTCAGAATTACGGGGCGGGTAACTATAAACGCATTATCAAAGCCGTTAAGAGCATAATGCTGCTTAATATTTTTATTTCCGTTTTATGCAGCTTGGTGCTTGTTTTTGCCGGACCTCATATAGTTGCGTTGTTTATCACAGATTATAACGCTGAAATGTTTGCCTATGCAAAACAGTATTTGTATACGATAGGCGGCTGCTACGCATTTGTTTCACTCCTCTTTGTGTTCAGAAACACGCTTCAGGGATTGGGTTTCACTTACGCTAACGCTGTTGCGGGCGCGGGTGAGCTTATCGGCAGAATGCTTGTTTCGTTCGTTTTAACTCCGATTTTCGGTTTTCCAGCGGTTTGTTTCGCAGGTCCTGCCGCTTGGGTGCTTGCAGATATACCCTTGATTGTGATATACTTAAATAAACGAAAAAAATTCAAATCTCTTTCACTCAATTAAGGAAGTGTTTTTATGCCGTATTATTTTACTCTGGCAGCAGGTCTTATAGTATCAATTACATTTCTTTTTTACCGTTCAAAAGGCGCCTCGGTTAAAAATTTGTTTTTTAAAACAGCGTCAAGTCTTTGCTATCTGCTCACAATGGTTTTTGCAATGATTTCCAATCCGCAGGAAATCTTTTTCGGCACTTTTGTTTTAATGGGCGGGGCTCTTGGGCTTTCAGGCGATATTGCGCTTGATTTAAAATGCATATATCATAAAGACGCAAATGAGTATCTGAAAGCAGGCTTTCTGTTTTTTCTTATAGGGCACGTTTTTTACACCTCTGCAATTATATGGCAAAATCAGTTTAAGTGGTGGTGGGTAGCCGTGTGCGCTGCTATATCTATAGCGGTTGGTTTTGCTACGGTTCTTTCGGCGAATATTATGCACGTTCACTACGGAAAATACAGAAGGGTTGTTTTAGCTTACAGTATTTTTCTTACAATGACAACTGTGTGCGCGCTGCTTGCGGCAATCGTAACGCACAGTAAATCCATGATTATATTTGCTGTTGGCGCGGTGCTGTTTCTTCTTTCCGATGTTGTGCTTAATTTTACATATTTTGGCAGAGGGTGGGATAAACCCGTGCATATTTTCGTTAACCATATGCTTTACTATGCCGGACAGTATTTGATTGCGGCATCAATTATCTTTTTGAAATGATTTTCAACTGAATTATATATATAAAAAAAGAAATCCCGATGCGTTTATCATCGGGATTTTTTTAAAGCTCATCATAATATGAGAATTTTAACACGGTTTGCGATGTGGACTTTAACAAAAAGAGCGTATATACTTATTTTCAGAGATCTCTGAAAATAGTTGAAAGGAAATAAATTATGAATAACACATTATCAAAAAATTTAAAAAGACTTCGCACTCTAAAAAATATGACACAGGAACAGGCGGCGGAATATTTGGGAGTAAGCACTCAATCTGTTTCACGCTGGGAGTGCGGAAACACACTGCCCGATGTGCTTATGTTGCCGAAAATTGCCAAGCTTTATTGCGTTACTATTGATGAACTTTACAAGGAAACCTCAGCAGCGTACGAAAATTACGCTCAGCGTATGGCGGCCGTTTATGAATCAACGGGAGAGCCCGAAGATTTTATAAGAGCGGACATTGAGTTTAAGAAACTGAAAAAAGACGGTTCATTAACCGCCGAGGATTTAAGATTGTACGGAATTCTGCATCATCAAATGATGAAATACTGTATTACAAAAGCCGAAGAACTGTTTGATATGGCGATTGAAAATGGTGCCGATGAATCGGTAGTTTTCAAAACGAAACAACAGAAAATACTTTTATATTCGCAAATCGGAAAAGGTGAGGAGAGTATTGAAAATGCGTTGAAAGCGGTTAAAAACGGTTCCGATAACGCCGCGGATTATCTTTGCATTATTTCGGCGTACTTCTTTAACGGAAAAAATGAAAGCGCATATGAATGGTGTTTGAAAGCTATAAGCAAATTTCCCGATAAAGCCGAATTTTATGTTTATTGCGGCGATGTTTGCAAAAATCTTAAACGATATGATGAGGCTTTTTCCTGTTGGGATAAAGCGTTGCTGATTGACGAGTCCTTTTATGACGCCAAGTTTTCAAAAGGCTTTTGTTATGAGGAATTGAGGGAATATGAAAAGGCATATGAAATTTGGCGTGAAATTGCTGATGAATTAAAGGGAAAAGGCTATGCCGCCGAGGCCGAATATCCAATGCTGCTTGCGGAAAAGGCAAAGCTTTATAAGCAGTAGTGAATTTTATAGGGTTGCTTAAATAAAAATTATATAAGCAGCCCTATTTGTTTTTGCTCTAATGAAAATATTTGTGTATAAAAAACATTTTTTATTATTTTTTGATTTTTATATTGAAAAATGAATCAAGTTGTAATATAATACACAAGTAATAAATCTTAATAACACAGGGGTATAGCTCAGTTGGTAGAGCAGCGGTCGACGATTGGCAAGGCGGTCACGCCGCAGACAGAGTCGGGTTACCGCAAGAGGGCTCGAGGCCGCGGAAGTAAAAAATTAAATACCGAAAAAACACAGGGGTATAGCTCAGTTGGTAGAGCAGCGGTCTCCAAAACCGCGTGCCGAGGGTTCAAGTCCTTCTGCCCCTGCCAAAAAGAAAGCGACCGCATCGCGGTCGTTTTCTTTTTGGCAAAGATAGAGCATTCCACCGAGGCACGCGGAGCGCCCGAAGGCTTTTTCGGGCACCGCAAGAGGGGTTACCGTATCTAATAATATCGTTCCTGCTTTTTTATATCATCAAAAAGCATCATTTTTTGAATTTCAGGAGGGATTACTTTGCTAAAATTAGAAGTCATTAAATACCAAGATCGTGAGCTTTTGCGTGATACATCATTTGAAACGATGACAAGTGACGATTGGGAGAAGATGATTTCCGAATCAACCGAGCGGTCACACAACCATCGCTATTTTGAGGTGTTCAAGGCGATAGATGGAAATACCGTTGTCGGCTATGTAAGTCTTTATGCTCATTCGCCGCACATTATCAGTTGCGGTCCTGAAATCAAACCGCAATATAGGCGGCAGGGATATGCTTATCAGGCAGAATCACTTGCTCTAAAAATTTCAAAGTCGTTAGGATACACCGTCGCGGTAGCATATATCAGAGAAAGCAATTCGGCGAGTATTCGATTGCATGAAAAGCTTGGCTTTGAACAGGATGGCACTTTCGCAAATGAACACAACAATAAAATGCGACTGTACATAAAGGCGCTTTAAGGTTGTTTTTGTTACCTTATTTCCGCGAGGCTTTGGCTTTCCAGCCATTCGCGAATCTCGCTTTCGTTCGCATCACCGCTGAATCGTTTTCCGTCAATCCAGTTTGCGTTCGGTGCGAGTGGGTGAAGATTATCGGCACTTGAACCAATTCCGCTTGAATGTGAAGTACAAAACGGCAGAATCGTTTTGCCGGAAAAATCGTAACTTTCGATGAAAGTATAGATAATTTTCGGTGCCTGCCCGTACCAGATAGGATAACCGATGACGACAGTGTTGTAACTCGCCATGTTTGAAACCGAACCAGAAATCGCGGGACGAGCCGACTGGTCGTTCAATTCTATTGTTGAGCGGCTCTGTGTATTATTGTAATTTAAATCTTCGTCCGTATATGGTTGCTCCGCCATGATTTCATAGAGATCGGCGCCAAGTGAATCGGCTATCTTTTTCGCCACACCCTCGGTGTTGTTCGTCATGGAAAAATAGGCTACAAGTATTTTACTGTCCTTCGTCTCGGCAGAAGAATTGTCCGTCGTCGATTTTGGCGTTGATTCTTCGGTATTACTTTGTGACGATTCAACATTACCGCTGTTTTCCTCAGTACCGTTTCCTGCGGCACAGGCGGCAAAGGACAGCACCATAACTGTTGCCAATAAAATTAATACAATTTTTTTAGTTTTAATTTTCATTTCAATCCTCCGTATTGCTTATTATCTATAAGGTCTGTCTATACTACGTTTCCCGCCTTCTGTTTTCCGTTTTGCGCCATTACGCCAACAAGAGCGTGAGGAACGTAAAGTTCCTCCAAATAGCTTACTTCGTCCTGCGTCAGTTCTAAATCTACAGCCTTTACCGCGCCCTCAATATGTGAAATTTTCGTTGCGCCCACAACAGGAGAGTCCGCTTTTGTCAGCAACCACGCAAGAGAAATTTCCGTCATAGAGACACCACGTTTATTTGCCAGTTGCGCAACTCGGTCAATGATTTTTCCGTCCGCGTCTGCGGTTGAATCGTATTTGAATTTTGCATAGGAATCTTCTTCAAGTCTCTTTGAAGTTTCGCCGCGGTGTTTTGAAAGACGTCCGCCTGCTAATGCGCTGTAGGGAGTTATTGCGATGTTTTGGTCTTTGCAGAAAGGAAGCATCTCTCGTTCTTCCTCGCGGGCAATCAGATTGTAATGTCCCTGTACGGACACAAACTCTGTCAGACCGTTTTCACGCGCGTAGAAATTAGCCTTTGCAAGCTGCCACGCATAGCAGTTTGAAATGCCGATATACCGTGCCTTGCCCGCATTGACAGCGTTGTTAAGTCCCTCCATGATTTCCTCCATAGGCGTGTTATAATCCCACATATGGTAAATGTAAAGATCAACATAATCCATGCCAAGATTTTTTAGACTGCGGTTCAGATAATTTTCAACGTGTTTCTGACCGCTTATACCGCCGTCAATCTCGTCCTGAGTTCTTGGAGTGAACTTTGTTGCAATCACATAATCGTCTCGATTTGCAAAGTCCCTGAGCGCCTTGCCTACATACTGTTCGCTTGTTCCGTTTTGATAGGCGATGGCGGTGTCGTAGAAATTGATTCCAAGATCAAGACCGCGTTTGATGATATTGCGGGTCTGCGTTTCGTCAACCGTCCAACTGTGCTGACCTATAGCCGAATTGCCGAAACCCATGCAGCCCATGCATATACGGGAAACCTGTAAATCCGATTTTCCTAAATTAGTATACTTCATTAAAAGAACCCCCGATTAATCTTTTTATATCTGTTACACAGTTATTTAAAATTTCATAAATACATAATCAATTTCTGCGAACAGCCGTCAATTCAGTCAATCCCTTTGGCATTTGTGTTCTGCTCGTTTTCATAAATCTTTTTAAAAGACAGGCACTTTCCGATTACATCGCCTGTTTTCAGATATTGATAGGTGGGAAACTCAAACAGTACGGGTTTCAAAGTGTTGTAATCTATCTTTCCGTTTTCGTTCAGGTGCTCTTCCGCTACATAGGTATTGTCTATCCGATAACCGTTAACGGTGTGGGATAAAGCGCAAGCAATGATCCAACGTTTTTCTTCAAGACCACATTACCTCCTGATTCGAAAATTTATTCTGACACTGTGTCAGGTTAAATAGTATAGCACTATTCTGACACGATGTCAATACAAATGCGAAAAAAATCCATCAATTTTTTGATGGATTTTTGAGGTCTTATTGCTGTGACTTAGGCGTTTATTTTTTTTGCAAAATCGGTCATTGCTTTTGAAATTTTGATTTGCTGCGGGCATACCTTTTCACAGGATCGGCACCCTATACAGGCAGATGGATGCTTTTCCTCCGGAACAGCCATAAGCGCCATGGGAGCGATAAATCCTCCTCCCGTAAAGCTGTGTTCATTATACAGTTCAAGCAACATTGGAATATTCAATCCTTTTGGACAATGGCTGACACAGTAATGACAGGCTGTGCATGGCAGTACGCCGTTTAGCATTCCTTTTGCAACGGAAAGCAGTGCCTGCATCTCCGCGTTGTTGAGCGGTTCTTCTGTTTCAAAGGTATGTATGTTTTCTTTTAATTGCTCGAAATTTGACATTCCCGACAGAATCACGGTAACGCCGGGTATGCTTTGCAGAAACCGAAATGCCCAGGCGGGGACATTATCATTCGGGCGATAAGCTTTTAATTTTTCCGCACTCTCCTTCGGGAGCTTTGCCAATCTGCCGCCGCGAAGCGGCTCCATTACCCATACAGGAATATTGTGCTCATTTAAAAGCTGCACTTTTGCCTTTGCTTCCTGAAAAGTCCAATCGAGGTAGTTAAGCTGAATTTGGCAAAATTCCATATCATTTCCATAAGCGTGAAGAAAGCGTTTTATAACATCAAAGCTGCCGTGTGCCGAAAAGCCGAGATGACGAATTCTCCCAATTCTTTTTTGCTCTGAAAGATATTCAAAAATTCCGTATTTTGGATCAAGATACGCGTCTATGTTCATTTCGCATACATTGTGAAAGAGATAGAAATCAAAATATTCAACGCCGCACTTCTCAAGCTGCTTTTCAAAAATTTCTTTTACCTTCGGCATATTTGCAAGATCATAACCGGGAAACTTATCGGCAAGGCAGTAACTGCCGCGGGGATATTCGTTTAACGCTTTTCCCAGCGCGATCTCGGAGTTGCCTGCGTGATAACCCCAAGCCGTATCATAATAATTTACGCCATGCGCCATGGCATAGTCTACCATTTCTTTTGTTTTAAGCGTATCAACCTTTTCATCGTCTCCGCCTATCACGGGCAGCCTCATTGCACCCATACCGAGTGATGATAACTTTGTTCCTTGAAAATCATGATAGATCATTGTGAATACCTCCGTTATATTTTTCTACAGATTCATCATAGCAGAAAATAATTAAAATATCAAATACATATATCAAATAATTGCCGTACTTGACGGGTTTTGCAAAACGCGATATTATAAAACCGATGATGGTATAATACTATAAAGTTTGTGTTTTACATTCAGCGCCGTTTTTAATTGACAAAGCTTTATGATTTGGATAGAATAACTGTGAAAACAAATAGAGATTATTTTTGCTTTGTCCGTTGCCGAGCAGAATATAAATTGTAACTCAGCGGCGGAATTCTTCTTTCAATCGGCAAATATAATAATCGGTGCGGCGGATAGTTAAAACGATTTTTGAAATTTGGGTGGTGCGTTATGAACGGCAGTGACGTTAAAAAAATACTTGAAGATGTAAAAAACGGCAAGCTCTCCGTTGACGATGCTTTATTATTGCTGAAAGCGGCGCCGTTTGAAGATTTAAGCTATGCTAAGGTTGATCTTCACCGTGAACTGCGGCAGGGAATTGCCGAAGTTATATTCGGCAGCGGAAAAACAGTTGAGCAAATAACGGGAATCTCACGCGAAATGCTTAAAAACGGTCAGAAAACAATTATAATAACACGTCTTGAAAAGTGCAAGGCAGAGGAAATAAACCGCGTTTTGGAGCTCACTTATTATGATACGGCGAAAATAGGGATTATAGGTGAATTTTCTGTTCCTTACGGTTTGGGAAAAATCGTTGTTGCAACGGGCGGAACGAGCGATATTCCGATTGCAGAGGAAGCCGCAATAACTGCCGAGGCGCTCGGAAACGAGGTTACAAGAATATATGACGTTGGAGTATCGGGTATTCACAGAATTATTCCTTATCTTAAAGATATAATGAACGCAAGCGTTGTTATAGCTGTTGCCGGCATGGAGGGAGCGCTTGCGAGTGTTATCGGGGGACTTGCCGATTGCCCCGTAATCGCTGTGCCCACCAGCGTTGGATACGGAGCGGCTTTTAACGGTCTTGCGGCTCTGTTGTCTATGCTTAATTCATGTGCCTCCGGCGTTTCCGTTGTGAATATTGACAATGGTTTCGGCGCGGGCTATCTTGCAAGTATGATTAACCATATGGAGATAAAAAAATGAAAACTTTATTTTTAGACTGCTCAATGGGCGCGGCAGGGGATATGCTTTCAGCCGCTTTGCTTGAGCTTTTTCCAAACAAAAATGAGATAATAAGCCGACTCAACAGCCTGAACATACCAAACGTTGTTTTTAAGTGTGAAGATTCTTTTAAATGCGGAATAAAAGGTACCCGTATGGTTGTTGAAATAAACGGAGAGGAAGAATTTCATTCTCATCATAGTGAAGATGATCATCATTCCCGCCATCATCACGGTGACGAAAACCATTCACACATGCATCATCACGGCAGAGGAATTCAAGATATAGAAAAAATCGTAAACAATCTTGAAATCACGGATAAAATCAAAAAAGACATATCGGCGATATACAATATAATTGCGTCAGCCGAGAGCGAGGTTCACGGCGCTCCTTTAACCGAAATTCATTTTCACGAGGTTGGAGCTATGGATGCAATTGCCGATATAACGGCTTTTTCTCTGCTTTTGAATGAGCTTGCTCCCGATAAAATTATTTGCTCCGCAATAAACACAGGCAGCGGAACCGTAAAATGCGCACATGGGATTCTGCCTGTTCCGGCGCCGGCAACTGCGCTGATTTTAAAAGGTATTCCGATTTACTGCAATGGAATAAAGAGCGAGCTTTGCACCCCCACAGGCGCGGCTTTAATCAAGTATTTTGCCGATGATTTCGGAGAAATGCCCGTTTTAAACGTTTCAAAAATCGGATGCGGACTCGGCGCGAAGGACTTTGAAACGGCGAATTGTCTGCGTGCCTTTTTAGGAGAAACGGCTGAAAATTCTAACGAAACCGTTTTTGAACTCTCATGCAATGTTGACGATATGACCGCCGAAGAAATTTCATATGCCTGTGATTGCTTTTATTCCGGCGGCGCGCTTGATGTTTACACAACTGCAATATCTATGAAAAAATCGCGGTTGGGAACAAAAATTTCTGTTTTGTGCAAGGAAAATGACGAAGACAAAATGGCTGCTTTGATTTTTAAGCATACATCAACAATCGGAGTTAGAAAATGCCGATTCAACAGATACGCTCTAAAAAGGGAAAGCGTTGTTGAAAATACGCCTTTTGGTGAAATAAGCAAGAAAATTTCAAGCGGTTTCGGAGTTGAAAAAGAAAAGTATGAATACAACGATATTGCCGCTGCCGCCGCAAAAAACAATATCAGCTTCAGGGATTGCCTTAACGAAATTAAAAAAAAGCAATAAAATAAAAATTCACCCCTTTTGCGAATTTTGCAGAAGGGGCGGTCTTTTGTAAAAAAATTTCCGCAGACATAAAGTCTGCGGAAACGTGGTGGGCCATCAGGGACTCGAACCCCGGACCGACCGGTTATGAGCCGGGAGCTCTAACCAACTGAGCTAATGGCCCTAATCCTGTCGTTGTGACTTTAGTATAATAACACCTTATCGTGTTTAAGTCAATACCTAAATTTAATTTTTTAAATATATCTAACCATAATTCCGTTTAGATTTAATTAATAAAATTATATTATATATTTATATTGAAATGTATTTTTTTATGTAGTAAAATTAAGATGAATACAATCGCGCGGAGGTAAATATGAGCGGCTATAAAATCAGCGGAAATGAATCGCTCGGAATTGAGTTCGGATCAACGAGGATAAAGGCTGTTTTAATTGACGAATACTGCAATCCTATTGCATCGGGAAGTCACGATTGGGAAAACAGACTGGAAAACGGATACTGGACATATCATACCGAGGACGTGTGGGCAGGTCTTCAGGACGCTTACAATAATCTTAACAACGATGTTGAAAGTAAATACGGAGTGAAAATTACAAACCTTGCGTCTATAGGCTTTTCGGCTATGATGCACGGATATCTTCCGTTTGATAAAGACGGCAATCAACTTGCCGCTTTCAGAACTTGGAGAAATACAACTACCGCAAACGCGGCAGCTGAATTAACGGAGCTTTTCGGATTTAATATTCCTCAAAGATGGAGCATTGCCCATCTGTATCAGGCAATTCTAAATGAAGAGGAGCACGTTAAGAACATAGCTTTTTTAACCACTCTTGCAGGATATGTTCATTGGAAATTATCAGGAAAAAAGGTGCTTGGAATAGGCGAAGCGTCCGGAATGTTTCCGATAGACAGCAGCACTAATACTTATAACAAAGAAATGCTTGATAAGTTTTCAGCGCTTGAAAAAGTGAAAAAATATGATTGGGATATAAGAAATATACTTCCGAGCATTCTTGTTGCCGGTGAAAACGCCGGAGTATTAACTGAAGAAGGCGCTCTTCTTCTTGACCCCACGGGCAATCTTTGCTCGGGAGCGATTATGTGTCCGCCCGAAGGCGACGCCGGCACGGGAATGACTGCCACAAACAGTGTTTCCGTTAAGACAGGGAATGTTTCCGCCGGAACGTCAATCTTTTCCATGATTGTTCTTGAAAATCAGTTATCTAAGGTTTATGAAGAGATTGATATGGTAACAACGCCCGCCGGAAAACCCGTGGCAATGGTTCACTGCAACAATTGCTGCACCGATCTTGATTACTGGGTTGGAATTTTCAGCGAATTTGCAAACGCGTCTAACGCGTCTTTAACAAAGCCTCAGATTTATGATTTGCTTTACAATAAGGCTCTTGAGGCAGACGCGGATTGCGGCGGAGTTGTCAATTACAATTACTTTTCCGGCGAGCCTGTTGCAGGACTTCAGGACGGACGGCCGCTTTTCGTCAGAGCGCAGAACTGCAAATTTAATCTTGCCAATTTTATGAGAGCTCAAATTTACGCAACGATCGCGTCGCTCAAAATCGGAATGGAAATTCTTGACAGGGAAAATGTTAAAATAGATTGTCTGACAGGGCACGGAGGATTATTCAAAACACCGATTGTGGGTCAGCGTCTGTTAGCCGGAGCGCTGAACACTCCCGTTGCCGTTATGGAAACGGCAGGCGAGGGCGGAGCATGGGGTATTGCCGTGCTCGCGAGATATTGCATCGGCAGGGAGAGCGGAGAAACGCTTGAAAGTTATCTAAACAACAAGGTTTTCAACAGATATAAAAGCTCAATTATTTATCCCGTGCAACAGGATGTTGAGGGCTTCAAGGCATATATGAAATCATACAAATCGGGTCTTGCCGTTGAAAAAGCGGCAGCCGAAAATATTTAAGGAGAACGAAGAATATGGCAATTAAGGATTATGAGTTTTGGTTTGTTGTTGGAACGCAGTTCCTTTACGGAGAGGATATTTTTGAAACGATAAACGCCCATTCAAAAGAGATGTGCTCAGAGTGGAGCGAAAAGCTCCCTTGCAAAGTTGTTGCAAAGCCATGTGTTAAAACATCCGACGAAATACTTAAAATAATGCGGGATGCAAATTGCGATTCAAACTGTGCCGGCGTTATTACATGGATGCACACATTTTCACCGTCAAAAGCATGGATCGCAGGTTTTAACGAACTTCAGAAACCATATCTTCATGTAAATACACAGTATAACAGAGATATTCCGTGGTCTGAAATTGATATGGACTTTATGAATCTGAATCAGTCTGCCCACGGCGACAGGGAACACGGCTTTATCGCCGCCAGAATGAGACTCAAAAGAAAAGTGATCGCGGGATATTGGAAAGATGAAAAATTCCAAAATGAAATGGGATGCTGGATGCGCGCAGCGGTAGGCGCCGCAGAATCAAGAAAAACCCATGTTTTGCGTATTTCCGATAATATGCGGAATGTTGCCGTTACCGACGGAGATAAAATCGAGGCTCAGATTAAACTCGGCTGGCAGGTGGATCATTACGGAGTAGGCGATATTATCCGTGAAGTGAACGCCGTTACGGAAGAAGAGATAGACGCTCAAATGGCCGAGTATAAAGAAAATTACATTATGGATACAGACAATATTGAAGCGGTGCGTTATCAGGCGAGGGAAGAGGTTGCCATAAAAAAATTCCTTGAAAAGCACAATTTCAATGCTTTCCACACAAATTTTGAGGATTTGCAGGAGCTTCGCCAGCTTCCGGGTCTTGCCGCTCAGGATTTGATGCGCCAAGGCTACGGATTCGGTGCCGAGGGAGATTGGAAAGTTGCCGCGATGCTGAGAGTTATGAAAGCCATGGCGGAGGGACTTGACGGCGGAACAGTGTTTATGGAGGATTACACATATCACTTTGAGCCGGGCAACGAAATGCTGCTCGGATCTCATATGCTTGAAGTTTGCCCGACTTGTGCCGCCGAAAAGCCAAAAATTCAGGTTCATCCGCTCGGAATCGGAGACAGGGAAGATCCGGCTCGCCTTGTATTTAAGGCACAAACAGGCAAGGGCATTGTTGTTACGCTTGTTGATATGGGCGATAGACTTCGTATGATATGCAACGATGTTGAATGTAAAGAGCAGGTTAACGATATGCCTAATCTTCCCGTTGCGGGAGTTTTGTGGAAGCCGCTGCCATGCCTTCAGACTTCCGCGGAAGCTTGGATTTACGCGGGCGGAGCTCACCACAGCGTGCTTTCATACAGCCTTACCGCAGATAATATGCGAGATTTTGCCGAAATTATGGGAATTGAATTTGTTCATATCAATGAAAACACGGAAATAAACGATTTCAGAAAAGAGCTCTTTTATAATGACGTTGCTTATAGGCTCGGTATGTGAGGGGTTTCGTTATGTTAGAAGAACTTAAAGAAAAAGTATTTAAAGCTAATTTGCAGCTTGTGAAATACGGTCTTGTTGTGTTGACTTGGGGTAATGTTTCGGGTATAGACAGAGAAAAGGGTCTTTTTGTTATAAAACCCTCAGGCGTGCCGTATGACAGTATGACGGCTGACGATATGGTCGTTATGGATTTAAACGGAAATAAGATTGAGGGAAGACTAAACCCATCTTCAGATACGCCTACGCACGCGGAGCTTTACAGGAAGTTCGGAAATATCGGAGGAATAGTTCACACCCATTCAAGCTGGGCGTGCTCTTGGGCTCAGGCGGGCAGGGATATTCCCGCTTACGGCACCACTCACGCGGATTTTGCAAACGGTTCGATCCCATGCGCGAGAGGACTTTCGGAGCAGGAAGTTGCTGAAGAATATGAATTAAATACGGGGAAGGTTATAGCGGAAGAATTTGAAAAGCGAAATATCGATCCCGATGAATGTCCCGCGGTTCTTGTTCACCGCCACGGACCCTTTACATGGGGCAAAGATTCTTTCAAAGCGGTTGAAAACGCCCTGATTCTTGAAGAAGTTGCAAAAATGGCTTGCCGAACAGAGAAAATTGCCGTCGGCAGCAAAGAATCAAACATTGGAATAGAGCAATATCTCCTTGATAAGCATTACCAAAGAAAGCATGGAAAAAACGCTTATTACGGGCAGAAATAATTTATGTAGAAATGGGGAATATTGATGAAAAAGAAATTTTGGATTATAGGAATTGCCGCGCTTGTTTTAAGTTTAAGCGTAGTTTTTTCCGTAAGCGCCAAAACACAGGCGGCGGAAAGTTTCAGCGCAAAGCTCTCTTTTACTCAAACTGTTTACAGCGGCTCCGTTCAGAAACCTAACGTAACGGTTACGGACAGCGACGGCAACGTTCTCGCAAAAGACGCTTTCACTGTTTCTTACAGTGATGAAAATTCCGTAAATGCCGGTGAATACACTGTTTCCGTAACAGAAAATGAAAGCGGGGAAAGTAAGAATCTCACATACAAAATTACTCCCAAAACAGTTCGTTTTGACGTTAGTGTTAATCTTGAATATACAAGAGCTGTCTGCACAGGCAAGGAGTATAAGCCTAAGGCAAATGTTGTATATAACGGCGTTACGCTCAAAGAAGGCGTTGATTACTATCTTACTTACAAGGATAACGTTGAGCCGGGAAGCTGCTACGTTTCAATCAACGGTATAAACAATTTCTGCGAAACCACTAAGCGTTGTTTCTCAATCATTCCGGGTCCTATGCAGAATCTTCGTTTTACAACAAGCACAACCTCATCCGTTAAAATTAACTGGAAGAGAAATTTAGGCTCAGACGGATACGAGATTTATATTTTTGACGAGGCAAAGAACAAATACGTTTATTGCAAAACAATAGACGGTGGAAAATATGAAGGCAACACCATTTATCATCTGACATATGCCACAAATTACAAATTTAGAGTAAGGGCGTTTGCTGATTTTAACAATACGCGCTATTACGGTGATTTCTGCGAGGTTAAAACACACACAACCGTTCCAAAGTACACGGGAAAAATCACACTTAATAGGCTCAATGCCTCTGAAATGATGGTTTCACTCACAAAGGCGAGCGGCTGCTCAGGTTATCAGTTTGCCGTTTCACACGATCCGAGCTTTAAAACATATACCTATTATTTCACAAATGATTCAAGGCATTATGTAAACAGAGTTATCCATCATCTTTCCAAAAACAAGATTTTCTATGTTAAGGCAAGATTATTTATTGTTGTTGACGGAAAGACAATTTACGGCGACTGGGGCTCGGCGGTTTGCGATTATAAATACAGTCCCACTGTTAAGGCAAGCAAAAAGCCTAATTCAAGCTGGCTTGATATAAGCTTTTCAAAATCTCCTTACGGTCACGGATATCAGATTATCTGTGCGGAAGATAAAGATTTTAAGAAGGGCGTAAAATACTATAACTTTAAGGGGCTCAAAAGCACAAGCGGCACTCTTAAATATCTCAATTCTAAAAAGGGATATTACGTAAAGGTAAGAGTGTATACCGAGCTTGGAAACGGATATACCTACAGTAACTGGAGCGGTGTGGTCAATACGGGATATAGGTATGAGCTTGCGTCTTACACCTCAAATTATGTTAATAACAAAAACAGAACCACTAATCTTACAGTTGCGTCTAAAGCTATCAACGGCGTTGTTATTCAACCCGGAAAGTCGTTTAATTTCAATAATATAGTAGGTCCGAGAACTTCTGCGCGAGGATACAAAAAAGCCACTGTATTTACAGGCAAAAGGGGAACGGCTCAGGAGCTCGGCGGAGGCATTTGCCAGGTTTCGTCTACTATATTCAACACCGCGCTCTACGCAAATGTTAAAATAGATGAACGCCACCAGCATTCTCAGCGCGTAACTTATGTTCCTCTCGGAAGAGATGCGGCGATTTCGGGCAGCAGTAAGAATTTCAGATGGACTAATAATACTTCAATGCCGATTGAAGTTGTTATGACGGTTAAGAACGGAAAAATCACCTGCACATTCTACACGTTCAGTTATGTTTCCTCTCCGAATGTTTCGCTTAATGTTTCAAGCAAAAAAGGTAAATACACTTTAACCCGTAAAGTGGGAGGAAAGG
>CANRMJ010000028.1 GCA_947631705.1 uncultured Clostridia bacterium | reverse complement strand
GCCGTTTAATGGAAATCTTGATTTCGTTAAGACGTTTTTTTGCGGACGTCATATCTTCAATTACGATGTTCAGATTTTCGGCCTCGCGCCTTGTTAACTCATACTGCTCAAACAGCATATCGTTAAGTTCGTCATACTCCTTGCGCATAGCGATTTTCCGCTCGTCAAGCCGAACAAGCTCAGACGATATGCTCTCTCGCTCCTGAATTTTGCCGCGCTCTGTAATGCGCAAATCTCCCGAACGCTTTTCAAGTGCGTTTCGTTCCTCTATTTTTTGTGAAACAGTTTCATCAGAGGCTTCCGCTTTATTGCGCAGAGCCGCGGCGCGGGATTTAATTTCGTCAACAGAAATTTTGAGATTCGCGTTTCTTTCCTCTATTTCGGAAATCTCATTCTTAATTGAATTGATTCTGTCTCCCTGAGCGGTTTTACGAAGATTAAGCTCGTCAATCGCGATTTTCGCCGCTTCGGTATCTCTTGCCGCCGAAACTATTGTGAGATTGATTTCTTCCTTTTTGCGCCTCAGTTCATCGCGTTTTTCAGCCGCTCCCTGCGCGTTATCTGAAACCAAAGCGAGCTTTTCCTCGGCAGTGTCGATTTCTTTTTGAACCGATTCTGCCTCTTTTTCGCTTTTTTCAAGCTCGGCAGTAAGATTAATTATTCTTTCATCGGAATTGTTTTTTTCCGAAATCAAGGCGTTTTTCTGATTTTCAAGAGAAGAAATTTTATCGGCAATGAGCTTATCCTCACCCTGTGCTCTTATATAATCTTCACCGAATGTTATGAGCTCCGCCTCCGCCGCCTGCTGCTGAGCCGCCGCGTGCGCCGCCTCCTGCGATGCCGTCTTGTATCTAAGTGAAATTTCATCCGCTTTTCGTGAGAGTTCTTTTGCCTCTTCACTTAGTTTTTCAATCATATTGGCGCGTGACAGAATTCCGGCGCCCTTCGCGCCGCTGCCGCCTGTCATTGACCCGCCCGGATTAATTACCTGCCCGTCAAGCGTAACGATTTTAAAGCGGTTTTTATATTTTTTTGCAATACCTATCGCGCAATCCATATCGTCTGCAATCACAACGCGCGATAAAAAACTGCTCACAATTTCTTTATATTGCGGTTCACAGCTTACGATATCCGCCGCAACAGCCACAAATCCGAAATTATCGTCAAGATTGCTCTCTTCGAGCTTTCTGCCCTTAATGTTTGAAACGGGTAAAAACGTTGCCCTGCCCAAATTGTTATTTTTAAGATAATAGATCGCACGCTTTGCGTCTGCCTCGGTTGAAGTTACAATATTCTGCATTGCCGCGCCGAGGGCAACCTCAACCGCCGTTGAATATTCGTCATCAACCTGTATAAGCTGCGAAAGAGGTCCGTGTATCCCTCCGAGAGCCCTTGCGTCAGATTGGCGCATAACCGCTTTGACCGCTCCCGAATAGCCCTCCATATTTTTTTCAAGCTCGGAAAGCATTTTGGCTCTTGATTGCTTTTCGGAAAGCTCTCTGTTTGCTTTTTCAAGGCTTTCTTTCAGCTTTTCGGCAGCATCCTGCTTGTTTTTCGCTCTAAGCTGATACCCCGCCATCGAATTTTTGCCTTCTTCGATTTTTCTTGCGGCAATTTCAAGCGCGCTTTCGCTTTCCGCCTTACGCTGCTTTTCTCTGTTAAGTTCAATGTCCACAGCGTGTATGCTTTCGTCAACCGTGCCGGTGCGCGCGCGAATTTCATCTATGCTTGATTTGGCACGAGATGAATTAACACGGCAATCTGTTAACCTAACGGAGAGCTCGGATATTCTTCCGCTGAGCTCCGCCGCTGATTTTGAATAATTATCATTGGAGAAAACAAGCGCTTCCATTTCCTCCGTTATTGCCCGCATTTCATTTTTGAATTGCAAAATTTCGGATTCGCTTTTTTTGATAAAGGCTTGTCTTTCCTCAATCTGTGCGTCTATTGAAATATTTCCCTCGTCTGCAAGCGATATATCGCCTTTTAATCTCTCCACAGTTTCACCGTTGTGCGCAACTGTTGCCTCAAGAACAGAAACTTCGCCGTCCATACGCAGCGCTTCTTCCTCATAAGAAGCGCTTTCGGATCTGATTTTTTCTATTTCGGCATTGATTTCGGCAACAAGCGACTGTGTTTTATCAATCTCTTCCTCTATAGATTGAAGTTCGTTTTCACAATTTTCGTACGACGCCTTTGCCGCGTCGGTCTTATGCTCCTGTTCACGCAAATCAATTGTGAATTTATTGATTTTATTAAGCCATATGCCGATTTCAAGCGTTTTTTTCTCCTCGGCGAATTCTATAAATTTAGCCGCTTTTTCGCTCTGCTCTTTAAGAGGACCCACTCTGCTCTCAAGCTCGCCGAGAATATCGAGCAGCCTGACAAGATTTTCCTGAGCCTGAGAAAGCCTGCGCTCTGCGTCCGTTCTTTTAAAACGGAATCGGGAAATCCCCGCCGCTTCTTCAAATAGTTCGCGCCTGTCCTCGTTTTTCGCGGAAATAATAGAGTCGATTTTTCCCTGACCAACCATTGAATAGCCGTCCGCACCGAGACCTGTATCCATAAAAAGCTCGTGTATATCCCGGCGTCTTACGCTTTCACCGTCGATTTTATATTCACTTTCTCCGCTCCTGTAATAACGCCGCGTAACGGTTACGAGTTCGCTTTTATCTTTAAGTGTGCCGTCGCTGTTATCAAGTGTGAGCTGCACCTGAGCAAAGCCGATAGCCTTGCGGGTTGAAGTTCCGCCGAAAATAACGTCCTCCATTTTGGAGCCGCGAAGTGACTTTGTTGAGGTTTCGCCGAGCACCCAGCGAACAGCGTCGGAAATATTGCTTTTTCCGGAGCCGTTTGGTCCAACTATGGCGGTTATTCCCTTTCCGAATTGAAGCACCGTTTTATCGGGAAAGGATTTAAAGCCCTGCATCTCCAGTGATTTCAGTAACATTCTCTACCCTCAGTTCATTTGCATTAAGTGTGTTGTCAAACAAAATATTAATCGTGTAACCCTCATTTTTCAGGTATTCCTTATTTACCCTTTTGTTGCCTATTAGCTTTGAAAGCGAGTGTTCGTTAACAAAAACATTGTAGCTGCCCGCCGGTCTTTCTAAAATCTTATTGAGCATTATTTTAGATTGCACCAGCTCGCCCAAGCAATCGTGATAACCGCCGCCGAGGAAATTTTCTTTAATTTCATTTCCAGCATGAAGTCCAACACGTATTACGCTTATACCGTTTTTCTCAAACATTGAAACAAGTTCCGCGCAGAGCGAAACGGTTTTTTCGAGATCGCACGGAGTGTATTTTCCGCTTTCAAGCAAAGACGCAAGATATGTATTTTTTAGCACAACTGTCGGATAAATTCTAACCGTTTCAGGCTCCAGCTTTATGATTTCCTTTGCCGTTAAAATATCAAGCCCGCGAGTTGAACCGTATAAATCGGTCATCATTTGGAGCCCAAGCTCAATTCCCTGCTTTTTTATGAGAACAGACGCCTTGCGAACATCGTCTGCCGTGTGACCGCGCATATTTTTTAAAAGCACTTTATCATTCATACTCTGCGCGCCAAGCTCAATAGAAGTAACTCCATAGCTTTTCAGCAATTTCAAAATATCTTTATCTATCGCATCGGGTCTTGTTGAGCATCGTATGCCCTTAATTCTGCCGCCGTCAACATAAGGCTTTGCCGCCTCAAGCAGAGTTATCATATAATCTCTGTCAATAGCGGTGAAAGAGCCACCGAAAAAAGCTATTTCAAATTCATAGTCATCTCTTTTAAGAGCGGTTTCAACGGTTGCCGCAACATCATCGGCCGTTGGAGCAGTATGCTGCCCCGTTATTGTGTTCTGATTGCAAAAAGAACATTTTTGAGGACAGCCGATATGCGGAACAAAAATCGATATATTACCCTTTTTCATATTCCCATTAAACGCAAGGCTTCCCTTGCCGCCTCCTGTTCAGCTTGTTTTTTGCTTCTCCCCGTTCCTTTTCCTATTACGTTTGAATTCAGATGAACCTCAACATCAAATCTTTTATCGTGGTCGGGACCGCTTTCGCCGACTATAACGTAATTGAGCGTTTCATCGGGGTTTTGTTGAACAAGCTCCTGAAGAGCCGTTTTGTAGTCCCTAAAATTTATCTGATGGGTTTCAAGCGCTTTATTAAGAAATCGCAGAATATGATTCTTTGCTTTATCCATTCCTCCATCAAGATAAATTGCGGCTATAAGAGCCTCAAAAGTGTTTTCAAGAATAGACGGCCGGCTTCTTCCGCCTGTGTTTTCCTCGCCCTTTCCGAGCAGAATAAAATCACCGAGATCTATTTCCTTCGCAAAGCCGGAAAGCCCCGCCGTGCATACAAGGCTTGAACGCAGCTTTGAAAGTTCGCCCTCCGGCATATCCGGAAATTTAGAATAGAGCAGTTCTGCTGTTACTATAGACAAAACAGCGTCTCCCAAAAACTCCATACGTTCGTTACATTTGCCGTTTCTTTTTTCGTTTGCGTAACTCGAATGTGTGAGCGCCTCACGCAAAAGCTCTTTATCCTTGAATTTATATTTAATTTTCTCCTCAAGAATACAAAAATCCTTACTCATTTTCTTTTTTAAACGCCTTTTCTATTTCATCTATAAGCCCGTAATTCACAAACCAAACCGCCTGTTTAATTGCGTTTTTAAACGTGCGCGCATCGGCAGAGCCGTGCGCCTTGATAACAGGCTTTCTGACGCCAAGCATAACCGCGCCGCCGTATTCCTTGTAATCAAACTGATTCTTCATTTCGTTTATGCCGCCCATAACTCCCGCGGCACAGAGTTTTGTTAAGATATTTTTTTTGAAAACGTTCTTAATTCCGTTCATAAGGACCTTAGCAACACCCTCGTATGTTTTGAGAATCAAATTTCCCGTAAAACCGTCTGCAACAACAACATCGGCGTCGCCGAACGGAATCTGCCTGCCTTCAATATTGCCCACAAAGTTATAATCGGCGTTTTTCATAAGCGCATACGCCTCTTTAACCTCAGGCGTTCCTTTTGTTTCCTCAGTTCCGTTGTTTGCCAGTGCCACTCTCGGATTTTGAACCTTTAAAATATTTTTCATATAAAGACTGCCCATAAGACCGAACTGATACAAAAATTCAGCTCTGCATTCGGAATTCGCACCGCAGTCCATAAGTAAAAACGGCTTGTCGGCACTTGGCATAACAGAGGCAATGCACGGTCTTTTAACACCCTTTATTCTTTTGGTAATAAGCGTTGCGCCAACCGTTACCGCGCCTGTGTTTCCGGCGGAAACAAACGCGTCTCCGGCTCCGTCATTCAACAGTCTGAAACCTGCCCCCATGCTTGAATCGGCTTTTTCCTTTAAAACCGATTTCGGATCGTCACTCATTGTTATTATTACGTTTGTATCAACTATTTCGGTTTTTTTCAGCTCAATCCCGTTCTGCTCGGCACAATTTATTATTTTATCTCTGTTGCCTGTAAAAACAATGTCCACACCGTATTCGTCAACGGCGAGCATTGCTCCTTTAATAATTTCAAGGGGGGCGTTATCTCCTCCGAAAGCATCAACTATAATTTTCATACGATTACCTCATCAAGAGCCGTTAAAGCTCTTTCGGCATATGCCGTATATCTTTCACGCTTGTCCCTTATTTTTTCATTCAGCGGAGGAAGCACTCCGAAATTTGCGCCCATCGGCTGAAAATCTTTTACCGTTTCATCGCCGATATACGAGCAAAGCGCTCCTGTCATCGTGGTGCAAGGCAGTTGAATACTGCTTTTGCCACAGGAAAAACGGACGGCGTTTTTTCCGGCTATAATTCCCGAAGCCGCCGATTCCATATAACCCTCAACGCCCGTTATTTGCCCCGCAAAGAAAACAGAGGGATTTTTTTTCATACTGAAATCCTTGTTGAGTACGCGGGGAGAATCAAGAAAGGAATTTCTGTGCATAACCCCGTATCTTACGAATTCCGCGTTTTCAAGACCCGGTATCATAGAAAAAACTCTTTTCTGCTCACCGAATTTAAGATTTGTTTGAAAGCCTACAAGATTAAACATCGTGCCCTGTGAGTTTTCCCGCCTTAACTGCACCGCCGCCCACGGACGGCGATCTGTTTTCGGATTTATCAATCCCACCGGTTTCATAGGTCCGAAACGCGGAGCGTCTATCCCTCTTTTTGCAAGCTTTTCAATCGGCATACAGCCCTCATAAACGTCAAAATCATGAACAACTGCGCCCTCTGCGTTAATAAGCTCGTTTATAAAGCATTCGTATTCCTCTTTGTTTAACGGGCAATTAAGATAATCATCCGCGCCGCCCCTTCCGTATCTTGACGCGCCGAAAACTACATCCATATCAACAGATTCCGCCGTAACTATCGGCGCCGCCGCGTCATAAAACGAAAGGTAATCTCCGCATAGCTTTTTTATAGATTCGCTCAAATCGCCATCGGTAAGCGGTCCTGTTGCAACTATGGTTATCGTGTCGCCCAAAACGGGAATTTCACGCGCCTCTTCATTCAAAACCGTTATATTAGGGTGGGCTTTTATTTTCTGTGTAACCGTTTTTGAAAAAACATTTCTGTCTACCGCAAGAGCGCCTCCCGCGGCTACTGCGCAGCCGCGCGCAATCGGAACCGTGAGCGAGCCGAGCCTTGCCATTTCCTCTTTCAGCAGACCGGCGGCGGAATCAATGCGGCTTGCTTTCAGCGAGTTTGAACATACGAGCTCCGCAAAATCATCTGATTTATGAGCGGGCGATTTTTTTATCGGTTTCTGTTCAATCAGCGTCACCCGATATCCGCTCTCCGCTATTTGCCACGCCGCCTCGCATCCCGCAAGACCTGCACCTATAACAATAAATTTCATTCCTGCGGGCTTTCCTTTTTCTTCCTTGCGGCGGGCTTTGTAAAGCCGCAGCCCTCTGTGTCGGGGCAATAGAGGACGTTTCCTCTTCTTCTGAAAAGTGATTTCCCGCATTTCGGGCAAACCTCATCGCTCGGCATATCCCATGTCATAAAATTGCAATTGGGATAATTAGAACAGCCGTAAAACGAAGTTCCGCGCTTTGTTTTCTTTTCTATTACATCACCGCCGCATTCGGGGCACCTTGCTTTTGTTTTATAAACGAGCGGCTTTGTGTTTTTACATTCGGGATAGCCGGGGCAAGCGAGGAATTTGCCGAATCTGCCCACCTTGATAACCATATGTCTGCCGCATTTTTCGCAGATTTCATCGGTTTCTTCCTCTTTCAGTTTGATTTTAACGCCCTGCATTTCCTTTTTTGCCTGTTCAAGCGGTTCTTCAAAGTCATTGTAATAAAGGCGTATCATATCAATATAATTTTTGGCGCCGCTGTCTATTTTATCAAGGTCGTCTTCCATTTTTGAGGTGTATTTAACATTAACGATATTCGGCATTTTATCTTTAAGAAGATTTGTTACAGCCTCGCCGAGCTCTGTGGGCACAAACTGTTTACCGTCTCTTTTAACGTATTCTCTGCTCAGTATCGTTGAAGTGATTGTAACGTAAGTTGACGGTCTGCCGACTCCGTTTTCCTCAAGAGCCTTTGTGAGGCTTGCCTCGGTGTAGCGTGACGGGGGCTGAGTAAAATGCTGATTTCCCGCGATTGATTTCAGCCTTAAAAAATCGCCCTCGGCAAGCTCAGGAAGCGGAGCCGAAGAATCGTCTTTGCCCTCATCTTTCAATTCTTCGTACAAAGCGGTAAATCCGTCAAACTTCACAGTGTATCCTGTGGCTGTTAAAATATAATCTCCCGCTGTGATTTCAACCTTCACGGTTTCCTGAAGGCAGTTTTCCATCAGTGAGGCAATAAATCTCTCCCACACCAGCTTGTAAATCTTATATTGATCCGAGGTTAGAGAGCCTTTTACATATTCGGGTGTAACATTCGGCATAGACGGTCGGATTGCCTCGTGACCGTCCTGAACATTTCCTTTTGCTTTAAAATATCTCGGCTTTTTCGGCAAATACTTTTCACCGTAGGTTTTGAGTATATAATCATTGCCCGCAGCACGAGCCTCTTCAGAAATACGGAGCGAATCGGTTCTCATATAAGTTATAAGACCAACCGTGCCGAGACCGGCAACATCAACGCCCTCATAAAGCTCCTGCGCGGCTTTCATCGTTCTCCTTGCCTGAAAAGAAAGTCTGCGAGACGCCTCCTGCTGAAGTGTTGAGGTTATAAAAGGAGGCGTGGGGCTCTTTTTTCTCGTGCCTTTTTTTACCGATTTAACAACGTATTCGCTGTTTTCCAAATCCGCAAGTACGGCGTCGCTCTCCTCCTTGCAGCGTATTTTGATTTTTTCGCCGTTTTTACTGTATACGGACGCGGAAAATGCCTTTTTGCTCGGCGGATTCGTAAATTTCGCGTCTATTGTCCAATATTCCTGAGCCTTAAACGCGCGGATTTCCTCTTCTCTGTCCACGATAAGACGAAGTGCAACGGACTGCACTCTTCCCGCCGAAAGCCCCCTTCTTATTTTCTGACTGATAAACGGAGAAAGTTTATATCCGATAAGTCGGTCTAAAATTCTTCTTGCCTGTTGTGCATCAACAAGATCCGTGTCAATAGTTCTCGGTTCCGCCATTCCCTCTGTAACGCCGTGTTTTGTGATTTCGTTGAACGTTACGCGGTTTTTCTCTTTCAAATCAAGATCAAGCAGCGTTGCGAGATGCCAGCTTATTGCCTCTCCCTCGCGGTCAGGGTCCGTTGCGAGATATACATAATCGGCATTATCAGCCTTTTTTCTCAAATCCTTTACAAAACTTTCCTTTCCCTTTATAACTTCATATTTAGGGGAAAAATCATTATCTATATCAACCGAAAGACGGGCAGGCGGCAAATCACGAACGTGACCCATAGACGCAACCACCTCATAGCCTCTTCCGAGATAACCTTTAATATTTTTTGCCTTTGCAGGCGACTCAACAATAACAAGTTTAGACATATTTATATTTTTTCCTTTCAGGATTGTTTGTATCTTTTTCCTCCCGCGCTTACCGCGAGATCCGCAATTTCCAGCGCAGTGAGGGCGCTTAAAACCGCACTTGCCGAAAGGGAGCATTTTTCGGCAATAACATCTATATGCTGAAATTCATCAGTAAGTGCATTATATACCGCAAGACTGTTTCCGCTCAGTTCAGCCGCTGCCCTGCGGTGTTTTTCTCTGTTTTTCCTGCCCTCTTCAAGCATTTCAAACGAGAACTTATCTTCACTTTTAGGCACATTCGCGTTTTTATCGGCGGTTTCGCTCATTAACTGCTCCACCGATTTGATTTTTGATAAATCAAGATTATACCTTTCGGCATAAGGATAAAGTAAATCCGCAGGTTTAACGGCAACAGTTGCGCCGTCGTTTATCAATTTATTTGTTCCGGCAAACTTTGGGGATAATATTGAACACGGAACGGCGTAAACATCTCTGCCCTGTTCAAGCGCGTAATTAGCTGTGATAAGACTTCCGCTTTTAACACCCGCTTCAACCACAAGCACGCCGAGAGACAGAGCGCTTATGATTCTGTTTCTGAGCGGAAATGTAAATTTGGCAGCCTTAGTGAACGGCGGAAATTCAGTTACAAGCGCTCCGTTGTTTTTAATGGAATCGCGCAGCGATTTGTTTTCATAAAGATAATTTGAACCGAGTCCGCATCCGAGAACCGCTATTGTTTTCCCGCCGCACATAATTGCTCCTCTGTGCGCCGCGGAATCAACTCCCAAAGCGCCGCCCGAAACAACAATCGCGCCGCAGCCCGCCACACCGCGGCTCATAATTTCGGTAACCTTAACGGCATATTCACTTGCCTCTCTTGTGCCGACAATACCGATCGCAACGGTTGAATCTATATCGGGAAAATCCCCGTCTGTATAGAGTACAGCCGGCGGATTCGATATTTCTCTGAGCCTTTCGGGATAGCGTTCGTCTTCGTAATCAATTATATTCCAGCCGTTTTGGCGGCATGTGTAAATAATTTCCTCCGTATCCTCAAGCGCGGTGCTTTCGAGCCTGTATATTTGTTTGGGAACGAGCGCCGGACTCATTTTCCAATAAAGAATATTGGCATCAAACAAATTCCGCGCACTGCCGAAATCCTCAAGTATTTCCTTAATTCTTGCACCCTCGCCCAACGCCATTTGCAGCCAGAGCCAATATCGCAGATTTTTGCTCATTTAATCTCCTCGCATCATTTCCCACATAAGAATTGTTCCTGCAGCAGACGCGTTAAGGCTTTCCGCTCTTCCAAGCATTTTTATTGTAACAATTCTTGTTGCGGCGGAAAACACTTCGGCGGAAATTCCGTTTGCCTCATTACCTATTATACATATTGAGGAATTCGGAAATGAAATTCCGGCAATATTTTCCCCGTGTGCGGGAGCGGACGCAAATATTTCAAATCCTGCACATTTTGCCTCATTTATATCATTAACAAGATCACAGCTCATAATTATGGGAAAACGCAAAACGCCGCCCATTGACGCGCGCAGCGCTTTTGGATTATACACATCGCAGCAGTTAAAGCAAACAGCGCCGTCTATTCCGAGAGCTTCCGCAGTGCGGATTACAGCACCGAGGTTAGACGGATCCTGAACACCGTCGAGCGCTATATATTTTTTGCCGGGCTCAATTTTGTGCTTGCTTTTTGCCATTTCACATACTGCAAACACTCCCTGCGTGTTTTCTGTTTGAGAGAGCTTTTCTGCCGCCTGAGCCGAAATAAAATAAGCGTTTTCCGCTGTTTTAATCATTTTTTCGGTCTGCTCCTTATATTTCTCCGCGGCTGTTTCGGTAATTAAAAACGCATCAACCTTGCACGGGGAATTAAAAGCGTCAAAGCAGAGCCTTGCGCCCTCCAGAACAAATTTTTTCTGCCTCTGCCTTTCCTTTGCCGAATTGAGAAGCTTGTTAACATTTTTGATAAGCGGATTGCTTTTGCTTGTTATTATATCCATTCAAAGCACCGAAACCGATTTCCATATTAACCCAAATTATAATAAGATATAACTTATAATACATTATAAGCATAAAAAGTTCAATACAAAAATAAAAAAAGGCGAAGAAAAAAATTCTCAGCCTTTTTAAATCACTTTATAATAAAAATTAAAGAGCTGCCTTTGCGGAATCAACAAGGGTTTTGAATCCTTCGGGATCCGCAACAGCTATCTCCGAAAGCATCTTTCTGTTAAGATCGATACCTGCCTTTTTAAGACCGTTCATAAACGTTGAATAATTCGTTCCGTTCATTTTGCAGGCGGCGGAAATACGTGTGATCCACATTCTGCGGAAATCTCTCTTTTTCTGCTTTCTGCCGATATAGGCATACTGCCCGCTCTTCATAACAGCCTGCTTTGCCGTTTTGAAAAGGCGGTGCTTACTTCCGTAATAGCCCTTTGCTGCCTTTAATACTTTTTTTCTTCTTTTACGAGTGGCTAAAGCGCCTTTAATTCTTGCCATAACTTAATTACCTCCGATTACTGTTTAACCATAAAATTATAATTCCTATAGGAAACACGTTCTTTATTTATAAGGAATAAGTCTTTTCATTTGCTTTTGATTTGTTACATCGCCTACCGAAGTTTTGCGCAGATTTCTCTTGCGCTTTGTGGATTTCTTGGTAAGAATGTGTGAGGTATAAGCATGAGCGCGCTTAACCTTGCCGCTTTTTGTTGTTTTGAAACGCTTTTTAGCGCCGCTGTGTGTTTTAATCTTTGGCATAATTTATTCCTCCAACATAAAATTACTTGCCTTGCTTTGAAGACAGAAACATCAATATCTGCCTTCCTTCAAGCTTGGGGGCTTTATCAACATTTATTTCCTCGCCCAGGGCTGCGGCAAATCTTTCCATAGTGGAAATGCCGATATCCGAATGAGCCATTTCGCGCCCGCGCAAACGAATTGAAACCTTTAGCTTATCTCCCTTTGAAAGGAACTTTTTCGCCTGATTAGCCTTTGTGTTAAAATCGCCGATATCAATATTAAGCGAAAGTCTGATTTCCTTTGTTTCAACAGTTTTCTGTTTTTTACGGTTTTCTTTTTCGCGTTTTGCCTGCTCATAGCGAAACTTGCTGTAATCCATAATTTTAACAACGGGCGGCTTTGCCTGGGGCGCGATTTTAACCAAATCCTGCCCTCTTTTATCCGCCTCGTGCTGAGCATCTTTGGCGCTCATAATACCAAGCTGCTCACCGTCTGATGTTATTACACGCACTTCCTTATCTCTGATTTCACCATTAAGCTGCGGGGCTTCCTTGCTGATAAAAAACACCTCTTTATAAAAACTAAAAGTGCGAACACAAAATGCCCGCACTTCAACATTAGATAATAATATTGCCCTTTTTGCCTTCGCTTAAGGGGAGAACGAGCTATGTTCTGCTTTATTGCGAAAATATATTACCACAACTCTTATCTCTTGTCAACAAAATTTTTCCTTTTATTATTTTTTTGTGTAAATAATATGTGAAAAATCCGTTCCGCCGTCACTGTAAGATGCGATTTTCTCTGATGAATAAAGCTCTCTGTTAAACTTAGGAAAATACACATCGGCATCGGAGCAACAGTCATTTATCTCCGTTAAATACAGCTTTTCCGCGAACGGCAGAAAATGTTTATAAACAGACGCGCCGCCTATTATGAAAACATTGTCGCCTGCGCATAATTTCATCACTTCATCGGGGCTTTTGCAAATTTCCGCTCCCTCTGCCTTAAAGCTGTTGTTTGAGGTTATAACAATATTTCTGCGCCCGGGCAGCGCGTGCGGCAGCGACTCAAATGTTTTTCTGCCCATAACAACAGTGTTGCCCATGGTTACGGCTTTAAAGAATTTCATATCCTGCGAAAATCGCCAGATAAGATTGTTGCCCCGTCCGAGTTCATTGTTTTTTCCTATTGCGGCAATCATAGAAACAGTCATATTCCGTCACCTTTTACTGAGCAATCGGAAATGATATTTTTCCCAAATGCTTATAATCTATCAGCTTAACGTCAAGGCAATCCCTGCTGTTGTCAAACTTAAAGAAATCGTTTATTTCGGGATTAAGCCAAAGCTTTGGCGCCGGCAAATCTCCCTGCTCGTCCATTCTGCGTAATTGTTCTTTGATTCCGTCAATCTGATTAACATAAATATGGGCGTCCTTGATGCTCCAGTCAACAGTGCCCGGTTTCAGATTGCAAACCTGCGCAAGCATACAGAGCAAAACGGCATACTGCGTAACGTTAAACGGCAAACCGAGAGGCACATCGCAACTTCTCTGATGAACCCAGCAGTTGAGCCTGCCGTCGGTAACGTCCCACTCGCTGCTCCAAACACAGCTCGGAAGAACGGCGGTTTCAAGATAATCGTTTTGCCACAGTGTCATAATCATACGCCTGTCTTCCGGATGATTCTTCAACTTGTCTATAAGCTCCTGAGTCATTTTAAATTTGTTTACAATATAGCCATACGCCGTTCCGATTGTATGGGCGTATTTTTTCCCAAAGTCCTTGCGCACCGTCTTTTTAACAAGGCGTCCGTTCTCATCAGGCAGCATTTGCTCGGCAGTCCATATCCCGTTTTCGTCAATCTCCCATTCGTTCCATATTTTAACGCCGCGCTCCTTAAGCCATCTAACGTCGTTTGACTGCGCTTGATAAATCCACAGCATTTCAAGCACAGCTTGCCTGATGAAAAGCTGCTTTGTGGTTAAAACGGGAAATTCCTCCGACAAATCAAAATGAAAATGATGTGACGGCACTTTTATCGTGTTTATGCCTGTTCTGTTTTCCACTTCTCTGCCCTCGCTGAGAATCCTGCGGCAAAGGTCAAGATAATCTCTATCCCATTTAGACATTCAAATTTCTTCCTTTCGTCGTTATTTCCACGGATATTGCTTTTTAAGCGCCTCAAACTCATCACTCGTAGCGGCAAAATGAAACTCCCCGTTTTTATCGGAAAAGAAAAATAAATAATCGGTATCGCTGTGTTCTATAACGGCATTGATTATATCCATTCCCGGATTTGTGATGGGGCCGGACGGAAGCGCCGGACACCGATAGGTGTAATATGAATCATAGCAATCTTTTGAAAAGCCGTAATCAAGCAATTTTTTAGCGTAATAATAAGTAACATCGCATTGCAGCTTTGAACCTCGTTCGAGCCTGTTTATAAGCACAGACGCAATCCTATCGGCACTGTCCCTTGTGAGCGCCTCCTCCTGCACAATCGAACAAAGAGTTATAAACTCATAGAGGGTCATATCGTTTTCCTCGCAAAAGGAGGTCATTTTCCTGCTTAAACGCACGTCAAACGCATTAAGCATTTCGTCAACAACTTCTTTTGCGGGGGTATTCTCCTGCAAATCGTAAGTGGCAGGGAAAAGAAATCCCTCAAGTATAAAGCCAACATTTTTATTGTCCTTAGGAAAGTCCGCGAGCCACTCGTAATCATATCCCTCGGCAGTGGACGCCGCCTCGTAAAAATCATCGGCAGAGCAAATACCGTTTTTTTCAAGCGTTTCGGCAATTTCAAAAACGTTATAGCCTTCGGGAATCGCAACCTTAACAACTCTGTGGCTTATATCGGGCTCTTTCAGCTTTTCGGCGATTTCCTCATAGCTCATTGATGAATCAAGATAATATTCGCCGTTAAGATAGACAAAATCAGGATAATGTTTGTTCATCCACATAGTCCATATCGAATCGTCAATAACTATATCGTTATTCTTTAATTTTTCGGAGATCTGATATTCAAAATCATTTTCCTCAATAGTCAGGGTATATTTTTTAACATCTTTTTTCTCCGTGCCGTTTATATCTCTGATAATATTAACACACACAAACAAAACGCCGATGATGACCGCAATAACAATCAATAACGTAACGGCAATTTTAACAATCCTTTTCATTTTTATACCTCGTGCGCTTTAAGCATATTTGTGGTTCCGCTCTGACCGAGAGGAATACCCGCTGTAATAACCACAATATCTCCTCTTTTTATGATCCCTGTTTCAAGAGCCACCTCAACGGCGTGGGCAAACAGCTCGTCTGTGTTTGATTTTTCATTGCACATAACGGGAACAACGCCCCACGAAAGATTGTTTTGCCTGCGCACCCTTTCGCTCGTAGTTGCGGATATTATCGGGCATTTCGGTCTGTATTTTGATATTTGGCGAGCCGTTGTGCCGCTTTTTGTAACGGTTATTATCGCCTTGGCGTTAAGATCGTGCGCCGTTGTGACCGTGGCATGGGAAATCGCGGAGGTTATATCCCCTTTTTCGTGATACGGGGAAAAATTGCTGAAACGCTCTGTATAATTTATATCATTTTCAGTTGTAACCGCAATAGACGCCATGGTCTTGACCGCCTCAACAGGATGATTTCCCATAGCCGTTTCTCCCGAAAGCATAATTGCCGAGGTGCCGTCGTAAATAGCGTTTGCAACATCTGTTATCTCCGCCCTTGTTGGGCGCGGATTGCTTATCATTGATTCAAGCATCTGCGTTGCCGTAACAACAATTTTGCCTGCGGCAAAAACCTTGCGGATAATCATTTTTTGAAGAGCGGGAATCTGTTCAAACGGAATTTCAACTCCCATGTCGCCGCGTGCAACCATAATTCCGTCAGACTCTTTTATTATTCCGTCTATATGGTCAACGCCCTCACCGTTTTCGATTTTGGCTATAATTTTAACGTCGTTCCAACCGAGCGCGTGGCAAAAATTTCTGAGATACGCTATATCTGCTCCTGTTCTGCAAAAAGAGGCGGCAATAAAATCGAAACCCATTTTTGCACCGAACTGAAGATCCTGCATATCCTTTTCGGAAAGATACGGCATTGAGAGAGAAACGTTAGGAACGTTCACACCCTTGTTGTCTGTCAAAACACCGCCGTCATCCACGGAACATTCAATTTCCTCGCCGCGGATTGAAACTACTGTCATTGAAACAAGTCCGTCATTAATCAAAATTTTTGTGCCTTTTCCGATTTCGTGCGGCAGATTTTTATATGAAACGGAGCATTTTTTATCATCGCCCAAAATTTCCTCTGTAGTCAGAATATAAGTATCTCCTCCGTGCAGAGTCACTCCGTTAGGGTTTTTAAATTTTCCGAGGCGGATTTCGGGACCCTTCGTATCAAGCAGAGTCGCCACGGGAAGTCCAAGCCTTTCTCTCACTTCAACAACATTTCCATACCATTTTTCAAATGTTTCATAATCGCCGTGCGAAAAGTTGAAACGCGCAACATCCATTCCCGCTTTCATCAGCTTGCCGAGAATTTCTTTTTCACACGAGGATGGCCCCACGGTGCATATTATCTTTGTTTTTCTGTTGTATGTTTCCATTATTTAACCTCGCATTTTGCTCAACAATGATATTATATCAATTATAAGAATAAAATCAACAAAAAGGATATTAAATAAAGAAAAAACATTCTAAACAGTTATAAAACAACTTTTAGAATGCTTTTATTGTTTAGTATTCTTTTTTAAAAAGTCCTGTATATTTTTCAGCTTAATTTGAATTTCCGATATTTCATTCAAAACATTCTGAAAACCGAAAAAATTATAATCACTTATTCCAAGCAAATAATCAGTTGAAACATTAAAATATTCAGCAAGTTTGATTATTGCAAAACTATCGGGATTAGTTTTTCCGGTTTCATAATTCGATAGTGTTTTTTGATCTATTCCAGTTGATTTTGCAACATCAATTTGTCTTAAATCTCTATCTTCTCTCAATTCCCTTATTCGATTCAAAGCAAATCCCCCATATAAATATCTTTTTCTAATGGTTTGATTATACTATATTTTTACTAAAAAGCTCTTGACGTACTAAATTATTTCTTGTATAATTTGTATATAGTAATATTTTACTATATACTACAGATTTCAGTAAAAATTAAGAAAGGGGGGATTAAAATAATGCTGAAAGAACGAAACTGGGTAGAAGTGCTATTACTTTCACTCGTCAGCGGCGGGCTTTACACTACTTATATATGGTTTGCAGAATTTAGAGATATAGTATATATCGAATCAAATGGAAAAGAAACAAAAGAAACGCCATTTATTGTATATTTACTTTTATTTCTTTTTACGGGGTCTTTATACGGTTTTGTTTTGATGATTATATATCAGAAAAAAGCAGTTTCTATTGGTGATAACTGCGGAATAAAAATCAAACCTCGTTCAGGATTTCTCTATGCTCTGATTATGTATATTCCTATCATTTCATTTGTAATAGGTATAAATAATCACAACAAACTTGTAAAATCATATAAGGAAAATTTGATTTTTGCAAAAGATGACGATAATTATGTTGTTATAGATGATTAAGATTAGATACCCAATAATCAAATTAAAAAATATTAAGAGGTGAAAATATGGATTGTCCACACTATCATTATCGCAGCGGTAATTATTATTGCGATTTATTACAGAATAACATAGGCGAAGCAAAACACGACAATTACTGCACTGATTATAACGGAACTAATTATGATAATTGTGATGTTTACAGAAAATACGGATAATAAAATACATACAATAAACGGCTGTGTGATAAGATTTCACTCAGCCGTTTTTATTCTTTACATTTTATTTTGCGAGGTCGCCGACCGTCATCATAAAATCGCCTATCATTGCGCCGAATTCGGGCGCGCCCTCCATAATAAGCTGCTTATCCTTTGTCATTTGCAGCATATCTCCCGTGCCGAGAAGAATCATAAGAGCTTGCTGCGCGGTATCGAATTTCATACAGAAAAACGGCTTTGAGCGCTTGTATTCTCCTCTGCCTGCGCGCGATTTGCCTGCTTTTACACGAAGATAAGCCGTACATTCGGGGTGATTTTCTATTGCCCACTGATAAACGCGATCGGGGCTTTTGAGCGCCCAGCTGTGAATTTCAGGGTGCTCCATTTTGTTAAGCTGACTGATTCCGCTTGACAGCAGATAAAAATACAGCTTGCAAAGCAGAAGACAAAGACCCTCATCCTCCGGCGGCTCCGCAATGTTCAGCAGACTGCTCATTTTTAACAGAACAGTCATAAATTTTATAAATTTAGGGAATGATTTTACGTGCATTTTAGGCAACGACGTCATTTTGCCCTTCATAAACTCGTTCATTTTTTCCATTGAAGAAAATTCAAGTTCCGCGTCGATTTTGTTTTGACCGAAATATTCTCCGAGCTTGCATGACCATTCGCCGTTTTCAACGATAAAATGCACCGCCTCTTTATCTTGTGCGTTTGCCATTGCAGAAACCTGATATACTGCGTTAACGCCCTTGAATTTTTTTGCGATTTCGGGCACGTCTGTTGCAATGGTTTTCAACAGGGGCAATGCCCCCGCCATAAACACCTTGTTGGTATAACGCGTTACGTCGCTTGACATACTGATTACCATATCCTTTCCTGAGACAAATTGAGCCTTGCGGCAGATAAATCATCACAAATTCATCATTAAAACTCGTCATCCCACGCGTCGTCCGCCTCGAAATCCTGATGCATAACCTCAGCGATTGCCTCCG
>CANRMJ010000027.1 GCA_947631705.1 uncultured Clostridia bacterium | reverse complement strand
TTATTTTCCTCCTTTAAAAACTCAACTATTTCATTTTTTATAAATCCTAATTCTTTCATTTCATCTATATATTTTTTGGTTTTTTCTTTAGCATATTTGTCTTTAAATTTATCTAGTAACCTCTGGTCTTTAGTAACATATTTTCCGTTTGTTCTTTCGGTATAGATAAGTTTTAAATCTTCAAGTTCAACAAGTGCTTTTTGCATTGTATTAGGATTTACTTTTGTCTTTAGGGCAAGTTCTCTAACTGATGGTAATTTTTCGCCGGATTTTATTTTTCCGGATATTATATATATTTGTAATTGTTCTACTATTTGAATATATAAAGGTCTATCATTATCAAATAAAAAATTCATATTCGCTCCTTCCTTAACTGTATTACTTGCCTAATACAATAATATATTAAAAATTTAAAAAAGTCAATATAAAAGACTATCAATTTTACTTGATAATCTTACTTGTAATTTGTTATTTAATTCTTATTTAATTTTTTATAAGCTCTTTTTTCTTTCACGAACAGAAATATTATGAGAACGATTATATAAACTAATCATATTAGCACATATACTAATACCATACAATGCTCCTTGTACAAATTCTACTATATTAGGTGTAAAGACATAATCTAAATAACCAAACTCATTATTAAATACTGCTTTATCTGTTGGAAGAATACCGGCATTAAATTTATTTTTTATTTTATTGTAGCAAATCTTACCGCATATTGTCATTACATTTGCCGCGGAATATCACTTTTTATGCTTTAAATATTCGCACATCTCCAAGCAGTTTTATTATACCGTTATCAACAAGTATAGCGCCCTTTCTTAATGCGGTTGCGTATACTGTTTTTCCTCTTTCCTTTAATACACGAAGAATAGCGTCATTTTGTGCTTTGGTGCCTTCATAATGAACTTCCAAATAAAAATCATTTAAATATGAAAGTCCCTCGTAATAATTAAATTGAGGATAATTTTTATCAGGGGATAAGTGATATTCCGATAATTGAATAACGGCGCCCGCACTATATCCCATAATAATTCCGTTGTGCTTTTTTAACGCGTCTGTCAAATCAAATTCTTTGATTCTGTCCATCATTCTGTCAGGCGAACCGCCAAGAAAATACACAATATCCGATTGTTTTATTTTTCGCTCGGCAGATTCTTTTGTGTCGGTAAAATAGTTGATAAATGAAATATTATTTTCAGATATACCGTAGGCGGCAAAGCCGTTTATTATACCGTTATAATACATACCGCTTTCTTTACTGTATAAATTCTTCCAATCGGACAAAGTTTTAACGCTGTCATCACGAAACGAGAATGCAACAATAGCAACTTTGTGTTCGGGTTTTATGTAATTTTTCAGTTCATCGTAAAGATAATCAGCATTTATGTCATATCCTTCAAGTAAAATATTAATCATTTATATCAGCTAATATCATTTTTTCCGCATTAGAATTTATTATTATGATATCATACCGATATGATAATTACAATATATAGTGATTATCGGATTTTGTAACACTTTGATTGTTGATAGTATTAAAATGATTACACTTAAAGGTTATGTAAATCAAATTATCGGGGTGTTCAAAGATGCTGAAAATGAGTATAATGAAGTCGGGCTGTTTACTGATATTGATTGGATATACGAATAATCATTATGAAACATTTACGAGAATCAAATAAAGGAGATAAGTATGAACAAATTATACAGAATGACAAATGAAGAATTTGAGTGCGGGAAAATACTGTATAAATATAATGATGTAAAATATATTGTTATGGATGGGAAAGAAATTGAAACCTATGAGCAATACTTTGACAAAATATGGGAACTGTTCGGTTTTGGTGAAATACCTGAAGGATTCAAAAAAGATTATTATACTGAAGATGATTTCTTGACCGAAATGGATGAATTGACCGAACAAAAATATATTTTTGTTATAAAAAATTATGATAAATTTTTGGCTGATAATGATGTTGTTAAAAAGAGAATTGAAAACTATTATGAAAATTATTTGCTGCCTTTTTGGGACGATGAGGTCGAGCGAGTTGTTGTAGGCGGTAAACGCAAAGATTTTAACATTTATTTGGTATCAAATGAATAAACAGATAAAATGATTTTTTATGGAGTGACGGCAGTACATATTATACGAATAATCATTATGAAACATTTACGAGAATCAAATAAAGGAGATAAGTATGAACAAATCATACAGAATGACAAATGAAGAATTTGAGCGCGGGGAGATGCTATATAAAAATAATGATGTTAAATATATTGTTATGGACGGAAGATAATTTGAAAATGTTTTGTCTTCTTAAATCGAAAACCCGTATTTATTATATAAATTAATTGCTTTGTATCTCCACGGTTGTAATTTAAAATTCCCGCCTAAACATTATTGTTCGGGCGGGAATTGCTGTATTGTGTGTTATTAATATTTGCCTCTGGCTGTATAAGTTGTGTGAAGATAATGATGCGCCTTTTCGCTGTTAGGCTCGCCGAAGTACTCATCATAAATCATCTTTATAACGGGTGAATCGTGAGACTTGCGGATATCAAGTGATTTATCAAGGTTATAGAGAACGCTTGCGCGAATAGCCTTAACGTCAACTGAATTTTTAACCGAATCTCTCGGAATCGGCTGTCCTCCGCCGTTAATACATCCGCCGGGGCACGCCATAATCTCAATGAATTGATAGGGAGCCTCGCCGTTTTTAACCATTTCGCAGAGCTTGGATGCATTTCCGAGTCCGCTCGTAACGGCAACTTTAATCTCTTTTCCCGCAACGTTGTATGTAGCCTCGCGGATGCCTTCAATTCCTCTTACCTCAACGAAATCAGTGCCTTCAAATTCACCGTCAAGCATATAAGCGGCCGTGCGGAGCGCAGCCTCCATAACGCCGCCGGTTGCACCGAAGATAACGCCTGCGCCGGATGCCGTTTCAAACGGAGAATCAAAATCACTGTTTGGCAAAGCCTCAAAGTTGATACCGGCAGCGCGAATCATCTTGGCAAGCTCGCGCGTGGTTATAGCCGCGTCAACGGTGTCTGCCATTTCCTCTCTGCCGATCTCAAATTTCTTTGAAGTGCAGGGGATAACGGAAACAACATATAAATCTTCCGGCTTGATTCCGTTCTTTTCACAGTAATATGATTTCAAAAGGGCGCCGAACATCTGCTGCGGAGATTTGCAGGTTGAGAGATTCGGAAGAAGTTCGGGATAATAGTGCTCTGCGAACTTGACCCAACCGGGGCAGCATGATGTGAACATAGGCAGCGGTTTGTTGTTTTTGATTCTGTCAACAAGCTCGGCGGCCTCTTCAAGAATGGTGAGGTCGGCGGTTACATCCATATCGAAAGCCGCGTCGGCTCCGAGACCTCTTATTGCGCTCGGAAGTTTTTTCTCAACGTTTGTTCCGATAGGCATACCGAACTCTTCACCCAAAGCCGCACGGATCGCGGGAGCTGTAAAGAATACAACTTTTTTCTCCGGATTTTCAATCATAGACCAAACTTCGTCTGTGTTGTCTTTCTCATAAAGAGCGCCTACGGGGCAGGAAACAACGCACTGTCCGCAGCCTACACACGCAACACTGTCAAGCGTTTGCTCAAACGCGCAGCCAATCGTCTTTTTATATCCGCGGCGGCGCGGACCGATTACGCCTATATTTTGATTATTGCAGGCGGCAACGCATCTCATACAGTGAATACACTTGCTGTTGTCTCTTACAAGATATGCGGAAGTTGTGTCGATAGGCTTTACTTCTTCGGTAGACGGGAATTTATCCTCGTCCACGCCGTAATCCTTGCAGAGCTTTTGCAGCTCGCAATTTTCGGAACGAACGCAGGAAAGACATTTTTTGCGGTGCTCCGAAAGCAAGAGCTCAAGCGTGGTTTTTCTTGATTTGCGAACCTGAGGGGTGTTTGTCCATACCTCAAGTCCCTCTGAAACGGGGTAAACGCAAGATGCAACAAGACCTCTGGCTCCCTTAACCTCAACAACGCACACGCGGCACGCGCCGATACAATTTATATTTTTAAGATAGCAAAGAGAAGGAATATCAATATTGGCTTTTCTTGCAGCCTCAATAATAGTTGTGCCTTCCTCTGCCTGAACGGGAATACCGTTAATTTTAAGATTTACCATTATGTGTTCCCCTCCTTATTTCTTCACAACGGCATTGAAACGGCAGTTGCTTATGCAAAGACCGCACTTAATGCACTTGTCGGTATCAATTACGTGGGGCTCTTTAACCTTGCCGCTGATAGCGCCAACCGGGCAGTTGCGCGCGCAGAGCGTGCAGCCGCGGCATTTATCCGCGTCTATTGAGAATGAAAGCAGAGCCTTGCAAACGCCGGCGGGGCATTTTTTATCCTTAATATGAGCTATGTACTCATCGCCAAACGCGTTCATCGTTGAAAGAATCGGGTTTGCGGCAGTTTGACCGAGCGCGCAGAGAGAAGAAGACTTCATATGATTTGCAAGTTCGCGGATCTTATCAAGGTCTTCAAGCTCCGCCTTACCCTCGGTTATCTTTGTGAGATAATCAAGCAGTTTCTTTGTACCTATGCGGCACGGTGTGCACTTTCCGCAGCTCTCGTCAACGGTGAATTCAAGATAGAACTTGGAGATATCAACCATACAAGTGTCCTCGTCAAGTATAATCATACCGCCCGAGCCCATCATTGAACCGATTTTTGTAAGGTTATCGTAGTCAATCGGAACGTCCATATACTCTGCACTGATACATCCGCCGGAGGGACCGCCGGTCTGCGCGGCCTTAAACTTCTTTCCGTTAGGAACTCCGCCGCCTATTTCTTCAACTATTTCACGGATAGTTGTGCCCATAGGAACCTCAACAAGACCAACGTTGTTGATTTTTCCGCCGAGAGCAAATACTTTTGTGCCCTTGGAGCCTTCCGTTCCTATTGAGGAATACCAATCCGAGCCTTTAAGAATAATAGGTGAAATGTTTGCATAAGTTTCAACATTGTTGAGAATGGTGGGTTTGCCGAAAAGCCCCTTGATGGCGGGGAACGGCGGACGCGGACGCGGCTCGCCTCTGTGACCCTCGATTGAAGTCATAAGCGCTGTTTCTTCGCCGCATACAAAAGCTCCCGCTCCGAGACGGATATCAATATCAAAATCAAAGCCTGTGCCGAGAATATTCTTGCCGAGAAGTCCCAATGCCTGTTTAATGGCAATGCCGAGTCTTTCAACGGCTATGGGATATTCGGCACGAACATAAACATAGCCCTGCTTGGAGCCGATTGTGTAGCCGGCTATTGCCATTGCCTCAATAACAGAATGGGGATCGCCTTCAAGTACGGAACGATCCATAAACGCGCCGGGGTCGCCTTCGTCGGCGTTGCAGCAAACATATTTAACGTCGTTGTTCTGCGCCATGGCAAACGCCCATTTGCGCCCTGTTGGGAATCCCGCGCCTCCGCGGCCTCTGAGACCCGCTTTGAGCAGTTCGTCTATAACGTTTTGCGGAGTCATTTCTGTGAGCACCTTCGCAAGGGCGAAATAAGCGTCGCAAGCGATAGCCTCTTCTATATTTTCAGGGTCAATAACGCCGCAATTGCGAAGAGCGATTCTCATCTGCTTTTTATAGAAAGCCGTTTCTGAAAGCGGAATCGTTGAACCGTCCTCGTGTACGGTTTCGGAATAAAGATATTTCTTAACGGGTTCGCCGCCCGGAACAAGATGACCGGCAACAATTTCTGGCACCTCTTTGGGAGTGACCTGGCTGTAAAAGGAGCCCTCGGGATAAACTATCATAATCGGACCGAGCGCGCAAAGACCAAAGCAGCCTGTTTTGATAACAAGAACATCGTTAAGCCCTTTTTCCGCAAGCTCTTTTTCAAGCGCCTCAATAACAAGCCGTGAGTTTGATGAGGTGCAGCCCGTACCGCCGCATACAAGCACCTGCTTTCTGTAAGCGGTGTTTTCGGCGAGCTTTGCACCCTCTTCCGCTACAAGCTTACGAACCATAACAATGTCGTGATTTTTTGCCTTTATTTCTTTAAGCTGTTCTAAAGTCATTTCTTGTCAGCCTCCCCTCTGTATTCGTCAAGAATTGCGGAAACCTGCTTTGGATCAACCTTTCCGTAAACTTTATCATTAATCATAATAACGGGGGCAAGTCCGCATGCACCAACGCAGCGGCAGGTATCAATACTGAATTTTCTGTCCGGGGTACATTCGCCTGCTTTAATGCCAAGCTGGTTTTCGATTTCCGCAAGCACTTTATCCGCACCCTTAACATAGCACGCAGTGCCGAGACAAACGGAAATTCTGTTTTCTCCCTTGGGAGAAAGGCTGAACTGGCTGTAAAATGTTGCAACGCCGTAAACCTCCGAAAGGGATATTCCGAGTGCGTCGGCAATCATTCTCTGCACTTCGATGGGAAGATATCCGTAGATATCCTGCGCCTCCTGAAGCACGGGCATAAGGCGACCGGGCACGTTTTCGTATTTCTTGAAAACTGCCTGTAATTCCTTTTCCTGCTCAGGTGTGCCCTCAAATTTGAGAGTTTCCATACAATGTCCTCTTTTCTATAATATATTAATAGGTATATTTAATAAGCGGGTCAAACCCACTGTGAGCATTATACAACAAAAGCAATTGTAAATCCATATATATTTTTAAAAAATTCTTATAAAATAGCATATAACTTTTTGGAAATATTTTGTTAAAAATAGCCTAAAAAGTAAGCGAATTCAAGTTTTTGAGAATTTTGCCCAAAAGAAAAATCCCCGTGCTGATTCCGCACGGGGATTAGGGGATTAAATACATTCAAGATATATCTAAATAGATTAAAAACTTTATTTTAAAAGTTCGTTTGCGTTTTCAATAAGTTTGTCAAGAGCGCCTCTGCCGCACTTTTCAATAATAATTTTTGCTCCTTTTGAATAATCGGGAGGTCGGGAGGTGAGGTTGTGGCAGTCGGAGCCTATAAGATGAATCCTGCCCGATTCAAGATATTTTATAAGCCGCTTTCTGATTGAACGCGGAGCGTCTGCAAAACTGCCGATATTAACCTGCACGAGGCAGCCCATATTAATATAATTGTCTAAAAGTTCTCCGTCCTCCATAAGCGGGCGGTATCTCTCTATGTGGGCAAGAATCGGTTTTGCGCGGTAATCGCAATACATATTAATAAGTCTGTCGTAGCTGTTTTGAGAAAATGTGCTTGAAAAGGGATGCTCAATAAGAATATAATTTGAGTTTCCTATGCAGAGAGGAGATATATCTTCGTTATTAAACAGATATTTGCTGATATAAACCTCAGCGGCGGGAATCAGCTCCGGGCTGTCCGGCGGGAGAGCGGCTTTCAGCTTTTCAAAAGCCGCGCTGCGCCTTTCAAGAAAATCGTGAAGAGAAATTGAATCACTGTAATAATGCGGAGTAAGAATGATTTTTTTTGCGCCTTGAAGTTGAAGTTTGCGAATCATTCTTATACTTGTTTCCGTATCCTGAGAGCCGTCGTCTACGGCAGGCAGAATATGGCAATGTGTTTCAACCAGATTTTCAATTAGCATTGCGCCGCCCCCTAATACGCGGTCGGTCCGTAGCCGTAGTTTGAATAATTATATTTATAATTGCTGCTGTATCGTGCTATTTTACTGCTTTCAAAATTCAGAACAAAGCCAAGAACTTTTGCATCTATAAATTCAAGAGCTTTAAGCGCTCTTTGCAGCTCAGGATGGGTAGATGAATTTGAGCGAACTATAAGAACAACGCCGTCGGATTCCTTAATAACGGGAAGAGCGTCGGAAACAACGTTGATGGGAGGAGTGTCGATTATAATATAATCATAATTTTTTGAAACCTCCTGCAGGAATTCCCTCATAGGCTCGGAGCCGAGAATTTCTCCGGGATTCGGAGGTATTGTGCCCGAAGTGATTATAGAGAGATTTGGGAATTCGGTGGGGTGAATCAAGCTGAACAAATCAATGTTTTCGGTTCTGCCCGAATTAACGGACGCTCCAAGATAATTCGTGAGTCCGGGAGTGTTTGAAACTGAAAAATTGCGGTGGATCTTCGGTTTTCTGAGGTCGCCGTCTATAAGCAAAACTCTTTGATTTGCCTGTGAAATCGAAATCGCGAGGTTAATAGTTGTGGTGGTTTTTCCCTCACTCGGCATGGGGGAGGAAATAACTATTATTTTGCAGCCTTTTTTCATTACGGAAAGCATCAGATTTGTTCTAATGCTTTTATATGCCTCTTCAACTCTGAATTTCAGCCCCGCCTCAAGGTCGGAATCAATTTGTAACTGATACGAAGAATTTGACGCGGAATTATTTTTATTTGCCATACTTCAAAACTCCTTTCCGTTACGCTGTTTTTTGGTGAGAGCCGTGCTTTTTGGAACTCGACGAACGTTTGTTGAAATCGGGTATGGAGCCAAGCACCGGTATTTCGTATCTTTCGGTGAGGTCGCTTGCGCTTCTGATTCTCACGTCAAGGAAATCACGCAGAATGGCGTATGCTGCCGCTATAACAATGCCTACCGCCGCTCCGAAAAGGGCTTTTTTAAAATATTCGCGGCTTGCGGCTTCGCCCGCTTTTTGCGGTGAATCCTGAACAGATGCCGAAACAAGACCGTTGTTTGTTTCAGACATTGCCTGCGGAATACATTCCGTAAGAGCTGTGGCTATATTGTAGCTCAAATCAGCGTCTGTTGTTGTAACGGTTATTCTGAACATAGCCGTGTCCTCAACAGGCGTTATCTCCATGGAGCTTTTGATGGTTCCCGCTGTATAACTTGTTCCGTGAGCGTCGTTTATTGTGTTCGCAACAAATTGATTGAATTCGTTTGTTGAAAACACCTCAATATATGTGCTGAGCATCTTCATGGCATAGTTCATTTTGCTTGTTTCGCTTATACGCTGCGAATCCGTCGACTGAGCGTCGGTGCCCGAAAGATCTTCGGAAGAGTCAACCGTGTAGGCAAGAAATTCAACGCTTGAAGTAAATCTGTCAACAGTAAACTGTGCTGTGTAAGCAACATAAAGAACGGCGCCTATCAAAGCGAAAATAATAATCAACTTCCACTTTTTTAAGACCGCCTGAATTATTTTTTGTATATTTTCATCTAAATTCAAGTACGGACATCCTTTCATTCACAAGTTTATGTATATATTACTTTAAATCAAATTGTTTGTCAACAATTAGCTTTATGGATATTTAAAATAAAAATAAAGTTTGTTATATTCTCTTTACGAATTTGTGCAAAAGTATTATAATTTTATCATGAATAAAGTAATATGCCATACGGATTGACGAAACCGAACGTTAGCCGCTCGTTTTTCACATCCGAACAGAGGAGGGTAAAAATTGGCAAACAGGTTGAGCGGAAGTAATAATGAGCCTTTAAAAATTCAATTTATAACAGATACTCATTATTATTCAAGAAAAGGCGGCACGGAGGGAGCCGCATATGAAAAGGCGGAATCAAAAAGCCAAAAAATAATAAAGGATACGGATTTGGTAATCAAAGCCGGATTTGATATTCTCTGCGAGGATAAGTCTACGGATATAGTAGTGCTTGCGGGAGATACAACGCGCGACGGCGAAATCGAATCTCACAAGGAATTTATTGAAATGCTGCGCGATTTGAAAAAACGCGGGAAAAGAGTTTATGTTATCACGGCAACGCACGATTTCCGTGCGGGCGGCGTTGCGGACGGATATGACGGCGATAAAAAAATTCAGGTTCCCGCCGTTGAAAACCGCCACGATTTGTGGGATATGTATTATGAATTCGGTCCTAATGAGGCTATCGCAACTTTTGAAAAATCACTGTGCTATGTTGTACAGCTCGCGCCGGGCTACAGGCTTTTTGCCCTTAATGACGACACGAACGATAAGGAGGAGGGCAGAGGCTCTGGATACAGCGACGAATGTATGGAATGGATTCTCGAACAGCTTAAAGATGCGTATGATAACGACCAGTACGTTATAGCTATGACGCATCACCCGATGATTTCTCCGTCTCCGTTTTATTCAATAATAGGCAAGGGAGATATGCAGAGAAATCACGAAACAACGCGTGAAATTTTTGCCGACGCGGGGCTTCACTGTATGCTTACGGGTCACACCCATGTTCATGATATATCGGTTATAACAAGCAAAAAGGGAAATAAATTCTATGATATCGCTTGCGGTGCGATGGTAGGCTGTCCTCCGGCGATGAGAAACGTTACGTTTGATCCTGCAAAGGGTGAAATCAGAACAGAAACTATTCTTATAAAGGAAGTTCCCGGTCTTGATACAGGCGGAAAGCCTTTTGACGAATATATGAAAACGTTTTTCTTCGGAATGATTGCCGAGGTTATAGACGCGGCGGCAAACGATATCAACCGCCTTGCCGAGATGACAGACGCGTTTTCCATTCCGGGAGAAAAGGTTAAAAAGGTGGGCTGGTTAATCAAGCCGATTGCAAAGTGGCTCAACAGGCTCACATTTAAAAAAATTTGGCGCGTTTGCAAGAAAGAAAGCGGGCTTTCCAAGGAGGATATCGCCGATATCGCAAACAACAGAGTTGTTGATTTCATACTTGAACTCGTTCAGAATCTCTATTGCGGCGATTCGCCCTACGGGCCGGATACAAGAGAATATAAGCTCACCTGCGGTTTGCTGAACATAATCGATTCTTTTCTTAACACTATCGGTCTTAAAATCGGTAAATTCCTCAAGGGCGCCGTAAGCGTAAGGAGCCTTGTTGAACCTCTTCTTTGGAATCCCGGTCCGTGCGATGCGGAGGCAACGCTGAAAATTTACCCTGTTTATGATGACGAAAATCCCGCGCCTGCCGAAGAAAAAGCGGAATTTGCGGATCCTGTTAAAAAGAGCAAAAAGGGTCCTCTTGTGCTCGCGATACTTATTGTTGCCGTTGTTTTGCTGCTTGCCGTTGTTCTCGGAATAATCGCGCTTATAGTTTGGGGAATCGTTTCGCTGATCAAAGCAGCCATACCCGGAATGATATTTTTTCTTGCATAACAGGGCATTATTTGGTATACTTTTAGTGAAATAATAAAAAGGGGTTAAAAATCCCCGAAAATAAGGAGAAAAATTTATGGCAGACGAAAAGAAAAAAATCAGTCTCGGCGGAATAGACAACGCTGCCGAAGAAAAAGGTTCATTTATTAAAACAATTTGGCAGCTTGTAAAATTTTTAGTTGTTTCGGGGCTCGTAACCATTATTCAGCTTGTGCTTGCAAACGTGCTTCCGCTTATTTTTGACAGTGTTACAACTACGCTTCCCGCTTTCTTGCAGGGAATATTTGACCCGAACGTAATATTTGATGCCTCAACTGCCGAGGGCGTTGAACAGATTGGAAAGTATGTTGCGGGCGGCGTAATTGAAAACGGCGTTGTTGTGGGCGGAATTGTCACTTGGGGTTATCTTCTTCCGTTTTTCCTTTCAAATTTAATCGCCAATATTTACGGATTTTATCAGAATAAAAAAACGACGTTTAAATCAGACGCTCCATGGTATAATTTTGCCATATATATTGTACTTATGATTGCTCTTATCCTGTTCTCTACATGGCTTCAGGGCTGGATCGTGGGCGTTATCGCAAAGATTGACTGGGCATGGATTCAGTCGTTGGCAAGAACAATAGCCGGACTTGCGGCAGGTCTTGTTCAAATGCTCGTTCTTTTCCCGATGGAAAAATTCGTTCTTCTAAAAGAAAAGAAGAAGGACGGAGAAGAGGCTTAAAAATCGAAAAGGATGCCGAGCGGCATCCTTTTTCTGTAATTTATTATTGACACATTCTTTTTACAATATTATAATTTAGTTATTAAATAATTAGGAGGAAAAAATATGAAATTCTGTAAAAAGTTATTTGCCGTTATTCTGTCTGCGCTGATGATAGCGGCGGCGTTTGCGGGCTGCTCTTCCTCAAATCAGGAGGGCGCGCAGAACGAAAACGCAAAGGTTGCTATTCTTCAGTATATGCCGCATTCAAGCCTTGACAACTGCACGCAGGGCATTAAAAACGCTCTTGACGAAGCAGGCGTAAAATATGATGTTCAGGTTGGCTCAAGCGGCAGCGCCGATGCCGACTGCCAGAGCTATGCAGAGCAGATGGTGGCAGAAAAATATGATCTTATAATTGCCGTTGCCACGCCTGCCGCTATGAGCGCTTATTCGGCAGTGCGCAACGCATCCGCGGACATTCCCGTTATCTTCTGCGCGGTTTCCGATCCCGTTGCGGCGGGTCTTGTAAATTCAATGAAAGCACCGGGCAACAACTGCACCGGCACGGCAGACGCAATTGATATAGCCGGTCAGATTGCGCTTATAAAACAGCTTCAGCCCGAAATAAAAAATCTCGGGGTGCTTTACACCACAAGCGAGGCCAACTCAATCAGCCAGCTTGAAACTCTCAAATCGGAGTGTGCCTCAGCAGGAATAACTCTTATTGACCAGGGTATTTCGGACAGCTCCGAGCTTGCGTCGGCAGCCGCCGCTCTTATCCCTAAGGTAGACGCAATCACCAATCTTACAGACAACAATGTTGTTGATAATATGAATGTATTCCTTGATCAGGCTAACACTGCGGGAATTCCCGTTTACGGCTCGGAAATTGAGCAGGTTAAGAAAGGCTGCCTTGCTTCCGCGTCAATAGATTACGTTGCACTCGGAGAGAAAACGGGAAAAATGGCGCTTGATGTTTTAGGCGGTAAATCAGCAGCCGAATATCCGGCGGTTGCCGTTACGGATTCGTTCCTTGTAATAAATTCAACAGTAGCAGATAATCTCGGTATCACGGTGCCGGATGATTTCAGCGGAGAAACGATCACAACAGTCAGTCAGGAAAACTAATCAAGTGAAAAATTGAGCAGAACACGGTTCTGCTCTTTTTCACAATAATATAAACCAAAATGCGGTCTGATGCCGCCTCAAGGTGAACAGTTATGGAAGTTATGAACATGATTAAGGTTGTGCTTGAAGAGGGATTAAAATACGCAATCCTTGCTTTGGGCGTTTACTTAACATACAGTATACTTGATTTTCCCGATTTGTCGGTAGACGGCACAATGCCGCTCGGCGCAATTATTTCCTGCGTGCTCATAATTCATGGAGTGAATCCGTGGATAAGTCTTATCGCCGCGTTTGCGGGCGGACTTGCAGCGGGGTGTTTAACAGGGCTCCTCCATATTAAACTGAAGTTGGAGCCGCTGCTTTCGGGAATTCTTGTTTATACGCTGCTTTTGTCTGTTAATCTCGTGCTGATTAAAGCGGGCGCGGGAGGGCAGTCGGTGGCTGCGTTTTTCGGAAAAGATACAATTTTTAACAGCGGAGCCGCAAGCATTCTGCCCGTATCAATTGGCGGAATCAACGTGCAAAAGCTCATAGTGCTTGCGATTTTCGTTTTGATTTTGAAAATAATTATAGATGTTTATTTAAAAACAAAATCGGGAATGTTACTGAGGGCAACAGGCTCAAATCAGCAATATGTTGTTATGCTCGCAAGAAATCCGGGAATGTCCAAAATACTCGGTCTTGCAATAGGAAACGGACTTGCGGCAATCAGCGGTGCTGTTATTGCTCAGAGCACGGAAACGGCAAACACCACTATGGGCGTGGGAATGGTTGTTTTCGGACTATCAAGCGTTATAATCGGGCTTTCTGTTTTCAAACGAGTAAGATTTATGAAAGCAACAACTATGGTGATTTTCGGCACGATTATTTATAAGGCGTGTCTGCAAATCGCTGTTGTTATAGGTCTTCCGAGCGAGTACAACAAGGCGCTTATGGCTGTTCTTTTCGTTATCGCCCTTGTTTTCAGCGGAACTCTCAAGGAGAAAACGAAGAAAAGGAGGGAGAAGAGTGCTTGAATTAAAAAATATCACAAAGCGTTTCAATGCGGGAACCGTTGATGAAACCACAGTTTTTGAAGATTTCAATTTTAAAATCGAAAAGGGAGAATTCGTCTCAGTAATCGGTTCTAACGGCAGCGGAAAAACAACTCTGCTAAATCTGATTTGCGGCTCGCTTAAACCCGATTCGGGAAAAATAATCTTCAACGGAAAAGATATCACCGCCGTTTCCGAATTTAAGAGAGCAAAAATAATAGGAAGGGTTTTTCAGGAACCTAAAATAGGCACTTGCGCCGATTTAACCATACTTGAGAATATGGCTCTTGCGGATAATAAAAATAAGCCCTATGGGCTCGGCAGGTGCGTAAATAAAAAACGTATTGATTATTATAAAACACTTCTCAGTCAATGCGATATGGGTCTTGAAAACAGGCTCGGCGCGCAGGTGGGCACTCTTTCCGGGGGTCAGAGGCAGGCGCTCGCCCTTGTTATTGCTAATATGACAAATATTGAACTTCTCATTCTTGACGAGCATATTGCCGCGCTTGACCCAAAATCATCAGACCGCGTTATGGAGCTTACCGATAAGATTGTAAGGGAAAACGCCATAACAACGCTTATGGTAACTCACAATCTGCGTTATGCCGCGGAATACGGCACACGCCTTTTTATGATGCATGAAGGGAAAGCCGTTCTTGATATCAAAGGTGCCGAAAAGGAATCGGCAAATGTTGATGAAATTTTGAAAATATTTGATAATATCAGCATTGAAAAAGGAAATTAAAAATAATATTTTGCATTTAAAAAAGCCACGGATCCCGATTAAAAAGGATATCCGTGGCTTTAACTTTGCTTATTGTTTTTTGCTTTCGCCAAATTCCGCTGATTTTTAAATGCTGACTTCGTATTGATATATTGAAAGATAAATTGAAAAAAGGAAAATAATATGGTATATTGAGTTCGGGCATATCCCGAACTTTCATTTTTTCGAGGTAATTATGGTTATCAATGCTTTAATCTGTGATGATGAAAAAAAGTATGTAGATGAAATAAAGATGTGTCTTGATGACTATTGTTATGATCATAGCCTGACATATACAGTTGATACATTTACAGATGGTTTATCTGCTATCAATTCATCTAACGCATATAATATCGCATTTCTTGATATTGAAATAGGCAATGTATCGGGAATCGAAATAGCAAAGGCTCTTAAAGATAAAAATAAAAATGTAATAGTGTTTTTTATCACCGCATATGAAAAGTACATTGATGACGCAATGAATTTGTTTGCATTAAGATTCATCAAAAAGCCTATAGACCATAAGCGACTGTATAACGGTATTGATAAAGCTGTTGATTTGATAAATGAAGATGAAATTAGTTTTTACTTAAAGGACTCCAAAACTATAAAAAATGTAAAAGCTAACGAAATTATGTATATTGAAATCGGAGACCATAAAACAATGGTTTTTACCGAAAACAATAGTTATGATTCCTCCGAAAATCTTGATTTTTGGGAACGTAAACTTACAAATGTTTGTTTCAGCAGACCTCACAAGAGTTTTATTCTTAATATGGAATATATTGATACATACCAAAGGAACGAAGTAACATTAAAAAATGGGAAAATAATCCCCATTGCTTATCGCAAGCAAAAAGAATTCAGAAAAATATTTTGGGATTATTTGAGAAGGAGAAAATAATGGTATCGCAAATATTGAATGTTTGCCTGCAAATAATTGAAGCGTTAATAGCTTTTTATTTTTATGAAAGTGTATCTCGCTTATCGAATGGCAAGATTAAAAGATTTTTCGCTGTAATTATCGGTTATTTGATAATGTGTGTACTCAACCTTGCTTTTGACTATAATGTAATCGTAAACAATATAGCTTTGGTTTTGTTCCATTTTGCATTTTCTCATATTATATATAAAATAAAAATCAGCTATTCTGTTTTTTACTCAATATTATTTACTTGCTTAGTGGGGATTTCAGAAATAAGTGTGATTAATATTTTAACTGCATTATCAGGAGACAACACAAGGGCATTCATTGACGATACTTTTACATATGTTTTACTTATAGTTTTCAGTAAATCAATATTATTTTTTGTCTTAAGGATTATTATCAGTATTATAAATAGATTTGAAAGCAGTAAGAAAATTAATGTTGCATTTATTATATATTCATTTTCACTCTTGGTAACAATTATTGATTTTATATTGATTTCATACCAATATGATTTAAGTAACAATAATAAAATCATTCTTTCTGTTTCAAGTATATTTTTAACTATTGCCGTCATTATAACATGCATAGTTCAACAGCAAAATTCTCAAAAGGAAAAAGAACTTACTGAACTTAGAGCAATTCAACAGAAGCAAGAAATTGAAAGCACATATTTTGAATTACTTGAGCATCAGAATGAAGAATTACAAATTTTTGTTCACGATATGCAAAAACATCTTTATAATTTATATAATTTATCGTCAAATTCAGATAAATCAAAGGAATATATTAAAAACCTTTCAATTGATTTGTCCGAAAGCAACAAAATCGGCAAAACCTCAAACAAACTGCTTGATTTAATCATTGATAAGTATTACTATTTCTCACTTAAACATAACTTACAATTTGAAACGGAAATACATTCATCAAATTTAAGTTTTATAGCAGATAATGATTTAACATCAATTTTTAATAACCTGCTTGACAATGCAGTTGAAGCAGCCATAAAATCAAAGGAGCGAAAAATCAATTTATCAATTAATTCCTTTGGAAGTATGCTGACAATTGATTTGACTAATTCATGCGATAAAGCCCCTGTATTAAAACACGATAAATTAATCTCAACCAAACAGGAACAAGGTATGCACGGATATGGTTTTAAGAGTATAACAAAGGCAGTTAAAAAGTATAGCGGCGATATTGAATGGGATTATAATGAAACAGACAAAACATTCAATATATCTATTATATTTCCGCAATAATAAATATTAATTATATAAACAAACGCACAGGTCAGTAGCCTGTGCGTTTGTTTTGTCAAGTGTATTTTTTTAACTAAAATGTGCAGTTTCGTAATAAAAATAATGCAGTTTCGTTTATATATTGCTTTAATTGTTTTTAAGACTTTAATATAGTTATGGAAATGTAATATTTAATTAATTCATAAAAATTTGCTTGAAAAGAAGGTGAATGTAATGAAAAAAGTTCAAATTGTAATCTGTTTAATTATTGGTCTGATAATAATTATTTCCTCTGCAAATCTGGGGAATATATTGGCAAATATCAATATTGATGGTACAACTGAAATGCAATTCTGTACATACTTTGATAATTTTTCCGCTTCGTTTCGGCTTGTTGGACTGATTATAATATTGTTACCTGTTTTTAAGACTTTTTTAAAACATGAGTAATGTTTTCTTTCCAAACAAATAGTAAAGCGTTATCTATGTTCCGTAATTTATTTTAGGATGGTGCAGATTATGAAAAAAATACTATCAATTATATTATCAATATTAATCTTTATACCAAGCAGTGTTGCATTGGCGGCGGATAGTTATGAACCTCCTGTTGATGAAATTACAGAAGAAGAAGCGTATCAATTTGCCGATGAGCTTAAAGAAATGAGTTCGGAAGAGTATGATGTTTCTGATAGATTAATAGTAAGCAGTAATAAGAAAATTGATTATATGGATGCAGTTGATGTGGCAACAGGAATTGAGGGACTTTATGTCCTTCAATTCCCAAATGCTGAAGCTACAAGTAAAGCATATGATTACTTTGATTCCTTATCTTATGTTAATTATGTTGAATATGATTCCGAAGTGGAAAATGCACTATGCAGCGTTGCTTCCGAAGAAACTTTTGATTTTATTCCAAATTGCCCAAGTACAGTAAATCAAAATATTGATGATGCTATAAAACTTTTAGAAAAAGAAAATGTTGAAATGCCTGAAATAAAAATAGGAATTATTGATTCCGGTGTTGCAAAAACAAAAATAACCGAAAACAGGCTTGACGGAGGATATTCATATCTTGAGAATCATTTAACAGATGGAACACAAGACAATCAGGGACATGGAACAAAAGTTGCTGGAACCATTATAATAAACACTCTTGATTATGTTAAGTTGAATTCATATCAAGTATATGACAATGAATATCACGCATCTATGTCTACTGTAATTTCTGCAATATATTTATCTGTAACAGATAATTGTAAAATAATAAACTGTAGCTTTGGTTATAAAACTGCAAAGAAGTCAGATAAAGAATCTATGAATAATGCAGTAGATTATGCAACATATCATGGTTGTACATGTGTTGCTGCAGCAGGAAATGATAGTAACGACTTGAAAATAGTTGAGTATTATCCTGCAATGGCAATAAACTGTATTGCAGTGGGTGCAACAACACCAGAAAACAGACTTGCAACTTTTAGCAATTTCGGTGATGGTGTAGATATATATGCTGTCGGTAATTTAATGACAAGTTATAATACAAGCGGAAACAAAGTTAATAATTGGGGAGGAACATCAGGAGCAGCCCCGGTAATCAGTTCAATATGTGCCCTGCTTGTCACAGCAAAACCCGATATAACGGTTGACGAAATAAAACAGTTATTGCTTGATACGGGCTATTCAACAAATGATGAAAATATTACGGAAAAGCACAGAATTATTGCAGACGCATACAGTTGTGTAAAAAAATTACTTGGTGCAGAGTTAGAACCATTGAGATTAGATTATACTGTATCCAAAAATGAAAATTCTGATTTTGCTGAAATATCATTCATCTGCAATGATGAAAATGCAAATATCTACTATAGCATCACTGATGTTGATTATGGAAGTTCATTGTCGACGCCTTTCACTCATGCCGAAGTACTATACAATTCATATAAATATGAGCCCGGTACTACAGTTAAATTTAAAAAATATCAGAATGTTGTTGCCTGTGCTTATGCTCCGGGTAAAGCAAAAAGCAATATTCAGTATTTTCTTGCACCCGATTTCAGCTATGAAAGCGGGTATAGATTAACAACATCATCCAACACACAGCAATATAACAAAATAACCCGTTGCAATATAATTGATGAAAAAGCTATAAATGTACCTAAATATATCGACGGAGCTGAAATTCAGGAAATCGGTGCATTATGTTTTATGGGTAACAAAGAGGTTGAAACAATTATTCTTCCGGAAAGCATAAAGCAAATTGATGAGTGGACTTTTGCAAACTGCCCAAATTTAAAAACAGTTATTGCTCCGGGCGTAGAGAAATGCGGAAGATATGCCTTTTATCAATGTAATAATCTTATCAATGTAGAAATGCCGAATGTAACAGTTGCGAACACGGGAATGTTCAAGAATTGTACGAATCTTGAAACAGCAAAGCTCGGAACATTAACGGAAATAGATAACCACGCGTTTTACGGCTGTGAAAATCTAAAACTTGTTAAGACGACTGCTGATGATATTTCCTTTGCCGTTAATACCTTTAAAGATTGCAACAATCTAACTGTTTATACTCCCGCAAACAGTTCTATGGAAACCTTTGCAAATCAAAACGATATTCCTTTACTGGGAGAAGTTGAGGCAAAAGGCGGAAGTATAAGGGTGAATGACGCGGGATTAAGATTCGGCTTTGATTACAGGGGCGAAGAAAATCCGAACATAGAGGAGTACGGATTTCTTTACTCCTATGACGGCTCTGGTGATTTTGACGTAAACACGTCGGGAATAAAGAAAAAGACAGCGACAGCCAAGCTCAACAACGGGGACAACATATCATTTAATTTAGTGTTCATATCAATCCCGAAAGCAGAATATGACAAAGAGGTGTC
>CANRMJ010000026.1 GCA_947631705.1 uncultured Clostridia bacterium | reverse complement strand
CTCTGTCAAGGGTAAAATGAACGGCTGCAAAACAGCCGCCCTTGACATCACCGCATATTTTCGCTAATATCAAATTAAGGTGTGTAAGCCGCTGAGCGCCTCACACACCTACATCCAATTTTGATTTTATGCCTTTCTTCTGTGTTTACACAAAATTTGAAATAGAGCCCCCTTCTCAGACATTGGATTACATCGTCTGATTTTTGGGGTGCATTTCAATTCTTTCGGGCGATTTTAATTAAAGGTTATCTTTAAGAATTTATTTTAAAAAGTTTTACGTTTTCTCACAACGATAATTGCTAATGATAATGTTAACATCATCGAAGCCAAGTAAATGTAAAAAACCGTATCATTGCCCGTGTTCGGACTTTTTACAGCACTTGTTTTTGCATTGTTGCCGTTTGTTGAAGAGGGAGCTTTTGTTGTTGAAGCAGCAGTTTCTGTGTTTTCTTGCGCAGTAAGTTTGAGTATAACTTCCGTTTCTTTCTCGCCGCATACCGTGCACGTATGCTCTTTAAGACCTTCTTCATCTTCTGTTGCGTCTTTAACAACTGTCCATTCTCCGAACTTATGACCTGTTGCCGGAACCTCTTCGGTAAATTCCTTGCCGCACACTGTGCAGCTGCTTGTTTTTTCACCTGCAGCCAAGCAAGTCGGTGCTTTCGTTACTGTCCACTCGCCGTATGTGTGTTCAATCATGGGAATTGCCGAACCGTTGGAAATCAACTGCTTGCAATCGCTGCAATACAAGTCGCCCGTATAGCCTTCAGCAGTGCAGGTTGCGTCCTTATGACCGACAAAATATGTGTCTCCAACGTGATTTGAGGGTTCAACATCACCGAATACAAATGTTTCTGTACCTGCCTCGCCGCAAACTGAGCAGCTCTTGTAATATACAGCTTTATCAACGCAGGTCGCGGCGGAAAACAAATATTCGTAATCTGCTTTTTCCGTATAAGTGTGATTTTCAAGAGGAAGCGGTGCATCGGAACCGTCTATTATTTCACCGCAGTCGTTGCATATCGTGTATTCACTATGACCGTAATCTATGCATGTTGACTTAACTTCAGGAATAACCTTCGTTGAGCGGTGAGAACATTCAACGGCTACCTCGCAAATGGCGGTATAGTCGCCTTCTTCTGTTGTAACGGTTATTGTTGCGTTGCCCGCAGCCACGCCTGTAACTAATCCTGTGCCGTCTACATTTGCAACATCGGGGCGGCTGCTTTCCCATTTCACCGTTTTGTTTGATGCGTTTTCAGGCTCAACATTAGCAGTCAGTTTTTTGCTTTCGCCTGTTTTGATTGATAGAGTATCATTATCCAATTTTACCCCTGTTACCGCCGCGGGTTTTTCCATAATATTAATACTTCCCGCAACAATATCAAAATTAACGTCTTCCTCCGAGGTGTTGCTTATATCGCCTTCATCATACAAAATAGAAACTGTGGCATTGCCGATTTCAGCGCTTTCCAAAATCTTAAAATTCAGCGTTAAAAACAGGGAATCTGTTGAGTCCTTGCTTTTAACAAAAGTTAAATAAGGTAAATTATCGTAAGATACATTTGCTCCCGAAGCAAATTCTCCGCAAAGCTCTGCGCTGTTTAATTTTAAGTTTGCGGCATCATAATCAATTTTAATTGACGCCGCGCTGAATCCGGGATTGTTTTCAAGCGTAACATCTATGTTAACATTATCCCCTCTGTAGCCTTTTGCGCTGCCGATTGTCATAGTGGGAGAATTGCCCGCTGCCGCAACACTCGATAGCGATGGCACTATCGTTACAATCAACAATATTAATGCAATTAAAGATGACGCAATTTTTTTATTCATTCCAATATACCTCCTTAATGAATTTCAACGTTTTCATGATTTATATATTTTAATAACCTTGTTAAGTCTTTTGTGTTAACCCTTCCGTCACCGTTAACGTCAAGAGCAGATTCGTTTTTTTCAACATCTTCATGGTTAATATATTTTAGCAAGCGTGTTAAATCCTTTGTGTTAACCCTTCCGTCGCCGTTTATATCGCCTGAAATATGATTAACAATTGAAATATTACCGTCAATAATTTTAAAATTAACATTGTCTTCTTGTTCGTTGGAAATATCGCCCTCAAAATATTCTATTGAAACATTTGCATTCCCCTCAGGGGCGTCATCAAGAATTTTAAATGTTAAAGTAAGCATGGTAACGTCTGAATCTATATCGCTTGATTTAACAAAAGTTAAATAAGGTAAATTGTCGTAAGATACGTTTGCTCCCGAAGCAAATTCATCGCTTAGTTTCGCGTCGAGAAGCTCCAGCCTTGTTTCGTCATAAACAAATTTAACAGAAGCGGCGCTGAAACCGGGATTGTTTTCTACGGAAACATTTACGGTGACTGTTTCTCCTTTGCTTGCCGATTTCGATTCAATTCTTATTGCGGGTGAATTATCTTCAACAACAGATTCTTTAACAGTTACATTAAAGCTTGTTGTTTTGCCGCCGTAGCTTACGGTTATTGTTTTTGCTCCGGCGGAGGATGAATCAAAATCACCTACGCTGAAACCGCTTGTAATTGTTTTTTCGGAGCCGTCACTGAATGTTAATTTAAGCTGTAACCCTTTGGTATCAAGCACATCGCCGATATTATATGTTTGCTTTTCCGGCATTTTGAAAACAGATATATCTGTTAATTCCGCTTCTTTCCAATGAGCATAGAGCATTGCATTGCAGTTTATCTTACTGCTTTCCGTAATCTTCGTGCCGCCGATTCTCTGTGTATACCATCCGTCAAAAACATAACCGCTCTTTGTTGTTTTGGGCTGAGGTAACGTTCCGAATGTTCCGTTATTGCTGTTTATGTTATAGCTTTTAGCCTGTGCACCGTATGTATCGCTTGTATCGGGAATTAACTTCGCCGGCGAGTTTGTATCCAACGTGAGCTTATCAGTGGTTAATAAAATATTTTTCATTTCTATGGTACATGCTTTATCTATCCACGGATGAATATTTTCGCCTGAATTTAAAGTTCTCGGCATCTCTATCATATATGTTTTCTCTGTTTTATCCAAAGTAACATATTTACAGTCGGTGGTTGGATCATAACCCCATCTGAAATACATTTTTGCTCCGTCAACATTTGATTTTGCCGTGAAATACAAATACATAGTAGATGTGTTGGCGTCATACATATCGTAATAATATGAAGCGTTAACAGTAGTTCTAAAAGTCAAACTGTTGCTTGCCGAACCCGCTTTTTTGGAATTTATAATAAGCTTGTTTTGCGCTGAATCAATTGATGTTGTTAAGTAATCGGTATTCCTTGAAATATAACATTCTTTGGGCGCAGAGCCGCCGCTGTAAGTAAATACATCTTTGGGAGTAGGTAAATAGTTATCGGTTAAATTATCATAAAACTTAACATTTCTGTTTGTAATTTCCTCAAATTTAAACAACTGCTGATCAAAACTGTTGCAATAATATTGTTGAACCTGAGCTCCTGCACTCGTTTTTGAAGCGCCCGCAATGTCAAAGGCACGGTTGGAATGCTTGGCATGTATTGAATAATAACCCGAACCGCGTGATACGGGAATAAACAGGCGATTATCCTTGTTTCCGTGACTTGTGCCGTATAATTGTAAAGCTGCATCGTTCGCAAGACTGCTCCCTTTTACATCAATATATCTTCCGCCGTGCATACTTTGAAAAGCAACCCCATTACTTATGTTTACTCTCCAAAGCTGGTTGTTGCTACCGGTATCACCGATTTTTTGCTGAGTAATCAAAGCACCGTCTTTGTCTCCGTTTGATTGGAGAGCCATGTTGCTCTTTTTGCAGATTATTCTGTAGATATGCCCTTCTTTTAATCCGCCGGAATAATCGTTAATTTTAAGCCAGTGGGCATATAAGGTTACATTTGAGTTTATTTTTGTGCCGTTATTATATCTGGTTCCTCCGCTTGCGGCGGTATACCAGCCTTCAAATACATAGCCTCTCATCCCTGTTGCCGTAGGAGTATTACTACCCATGGTTTCGCCTTTTGTTAATGTAAGACTTTTTGCAGACGGCGTCCCGCCATTGCCGTTAAAAGTAACGGTGACTTTTGAAATCTTTATGGGATTAATAAAGCCAATTAAAGGAGCTGCATACTGTGTGCCGGAATCTAATGTTCCTGTTGCAGAAACAGAACGTTTGTTATAACCACCTAAATATCCGCCTTCAGATATAGTCATTTTGCTGCCGCTTACGGATTCAACATATGCAACATGTCCATATGAATTTACACTTGAAGCTCCATAAACAACAATATAATCAGCTTTTGCTGTGGAGGACACGGAATATCCCGCACTTTTTGCATTAGAGTACCAATTTTTTGCATTACCCCAATTTGGTAGCGCAACGCCTAACTTTTCATATGTTCTTTGCCAAGCATACCATGTACAATTGCTATTACCGCCGGAATAAGGATTGCTTGCCGCCTGTGCGGAAAAGTCTAATCCCGCCGTAATGCCTAAGAGCATTACTATTGACAATAAAAGACTGATAAATTTCTTAAAACGTTTCATAAAAACACCCTTTCATCAAACAAATTGTTTCATAGATTTATATTATCAAACAAATTGTTTGCTGTCAAGTATCAATTAAACAAATTGTTGTATCATAATTTTATAAAAAACAATGATACAGGTAATATTTATGGATTATAGAAAAAGATTATACAATTTAAGAATTGACAATGATTTGCGTCAAGAAGATGTTGCTAAAATACTAAATATTTCGGGACAGGCATATGGAATGTATGAAAACGGAAAAAGGTGTTTGCCCATTGAGCATCTTATTACGCTGTGCAAATTTTATAATGTTTCATCCGATTATATTCTTGGATTGGACGAAAAAAAATAAGCTCCGAACTTTGTTATAGACTAAAAGGGGGGCTATATTTTTGAACACTGATTCGGGATTTGTGATAATTATTGACAAATAATAGGATTCGTGCTATTCTAATACATAGAAGGTCTATGCATAGAACGTCTATATAAGCGCTTAACAGGAAGGTGAATAAGATGAAAATAAGCAAAGAGCTTGTAACGGGAAGTATTCCGACAATGGTGCTTTCGGTTATTAAAAGCGAAGATATGTATGGCTACAAAATCATCAAGGAGCTTGAGGAAAGAAGCGAAAGTGTTTTTTGCTTTAAAGAGGGAACGCTTTATCCGATTTTACATTCGCTTGAAAAAGAGGGATATGTTGAAAGCTACTGGGAAATTGCAGACGGGAGGAAACGCAAGTATTATCATATTAAAAAGAAAGGATTAAAACGTCTTGAGGAAAAGAAGCGCGAATTCGTTGAGTTCAGCGCCTCTGTTTCAAGGGTTTTGAATTTTGCGTAATATGAACGAAAATGATTATCTCGACAAAGCAACAGAAAAGATTAAAGGCAAAAAGAAACGGCAGGCTGTTTATAATGAATTGCTTGATCATTTTGAGCTTAAAATAAACCGATTTGAAAAAATCGGCTTTAATCAAAATGTTTCCGAAAGCAAAGCCCTCAAGGCTATGGGCGATGCCGATACCGTTGCGGAACAATTCGCAATGCTGCACAATGAATTTTATAATCCAGTTTTTGATGTTGTTTTTCTTTTTGCTTGGTGCGCTCTGCTGGCAGGCGCATATTACTTTTTAAAAAAATATGTTTTCGGCGATATGGGCGCCATTTCAATACTATTCTGTTCGCTGTTCTTGTCTGCTTGTTTTTTCTGGTGCAGCGCGGCATTATCCGCAAAAAGAAACAAAATATTTCCTATAATTTGCACATTTACAGGCGGCACGGGCACAGCTGCATTCGACTATCTTATATTATCCGAAATAAGCAGAATGTCTGACGGTGATTTTTCGGTAATTAAAAATTTCATATTCAACACAACATTGTATACACCCGCAAAATATACAGATACTTCAAGTGTTATTATCGCTGTTTTGCTTTTTGCCTTATCCGCTTTGGCGGCTGTTGCGGCTATGATATCATACATCATTAAAATACGCAGTATGATAAATAAACTTAGAGATAACAGAATCCACAGTGCGGTAATTTGGATTGCGTCTGTTTTATCAACGATCCTTTTTGCCGCCGCTGTGTTTTTCGGCGCCAAATTTTTTTCGGATATCAAGGCAATTCAAAAAGGTTATACAGATATGTATAATTATGCGCTGGAGATAACGGAAAGCTGCAAAACAAAAGAAGATGTTTTGGAATTTATGAGCAACGGAAAATATGATTTCGTGGAACGTAAAAATTCAGATGGGAATATTGTTGATTATGAAACCGTTGATAACATAGCGGATCTTTATATCAGCTTTGGCAGCAATGAGGATGATTCTTCTTCCGGCGCAGATACGGTCTATAATATATATTTATCCGTTATTTCAAATCAATTTGAATCAACATATGATTCTATAACCCTTTCCCCTTTAAAAACGGATGAAGAGGAACTCGACGAAATTCATTTATTTATGCCGTTTGAGCACAGCGATAAAGAAAAATTTGAATTTTATAAAAGCTTTATTCCCACTTCGTTTAGTTTCATCCGTTACGATTCAGGGCTTTATGAAGGTGCTTACAAATTCATATATGTAAGCGGCGGCGGTGAATATAAACATACTGACACATTTGATACTATGAAAGATTCTCGGCAACTCTTGGATTTTTATACAAAAAAAGAAGAGATCGTTAAAATCGTGAAAGAAAACACAGACAAAAGCGCTCAGGAAATTGCAAAATTAACACAAACCGAGATGAAAGAGCCCGCGTTGTCAAGAGAGGAATTTGAAAGCAATTTTAACTATCTCGGCAGTTATTTTGACGATTATAAAAAGCACGCAAGCGATTTATACGATCAAAATTTGAAATATGTTATAGACGACGTTTGGTATTTTATTTTAGAAAGAGATGAAAACGGTAATTATGAGCGCATAGAATTTTTAAATGAATCAGACAGCAGCTTTGTTTTGATTGAAAATTTATCTGAAGAGGCGGAAAAATCGGAATATACGAATAATAACTTTGAAAAGATTTCTGTAAACGGCGGATTTTATGATAAGTTCGGCAGATATTACAGCGATTGCGAAAGAGTGCCTTATTTCACATCAAACGGAAAAAGATTTTACTATTACAGCAAGGTTAACTTTAAAGCCGAAAACGAAGAGGATTATAAGAAAATTTATCTTGCAAGCGAGGACGGCGAAAAATATGATTACAGACAATGCTTTGTAGACAGCAGCGGCTGTTTGTATTTTGATACGCAGAATCTGCTTTCAAGGCAGTCGGACGGAAAATACAAAAGTCCATCCGGCAGAATTTATACAAAAGCGTTTTCAACAAGCTGGGATGAAAACGGAAATATTATTGACGTGTAATTTGCGTTAATTTTAAAAACGGACATTTTTGGGGTAAGAAATTATGAAGTCATAAAAATTCAGGTATTCAAATTTGAGTGTAAGTGCAGAAAAAGGGTTTGTATTCGGAAAGGTTGTTGGAATTATATGACAATAATATTTACAAGTAAGGTATTTGAAATAATATGCTGGATTGTTATTATTTTAATAAAAGTTTTATATTCAGTAACAATATTTTTTAAATGCAAATATGACAATAAAAGAATACGCAATGTTATAACATTTTTATCAATGCCATTTCCAATAATTACAGGATTAATTTGTATTACAAAATATAAAAAAAGCAAAAAAGACGCTTTTATTATTTTAATAACACTCGGACTTTATTTGTTTTCAATAATAGCTGTCGGTGTTATTTATAACAGTAGTAGTCAGGGAAAATATTATGATAAGGAAGGAAATGCATATACATATGTAACCGATATAGTTTTTACTGATAATTACGGTAATAAATATACCTTTAACTTTGATAAAACAGGATATGATTATCTCTATATAAATGGCACAGATGAATGCTTAAATGCGAATTTATGTTATCTTGACAGTAACGGGTATATTCACTACGACGATGATGTGTCTATAACCGCAAAGGATGAAACCTGTTGCGTTGATAACGACGGTTCGCTGTATTATCCTGCTAAGTTCACTACCTTCAATAAAGACGGAACAATAAATTATTCTTACAACAGTGCGAATTTTAAATATGACAAATTCGGGAATGCATATACGCATGACTATATTCCGTACTATGATAAAAATAACAATAAGTATATCTATTCGTTTAATTCAGAAACAAATAAAGGGTTCTATACAAATTATTCAACAAAAGAAATGTTAGATAATGAATATTGTTTTGTTGATGAGATCGGGTACTTTGTTTATGACAATGAACACAGCTTTATTAAACAGGAAAGCATTGAAAACGTAAGAGCGTATACTGATTCTTTAGGAAACATTTACTATTGGGCATCAGGTGTATCTTGGAATAAAAACGGAGAGCTGCTTGATTCATTCGGTAATATTATAAAATAATTTTAAGTTTTGCGGAGGCTTCTTTTGCCGAATTATTTGCAACTTGGTCTTCGGGTATCCTGCTTTAGTGTGATTTTTCCAATTGTAACGAATTTTATTGCCAAAATCCTTATGAAAAGGAGTAGTAATCAGTGAAAAAGTATTTTCTCGCAAAACAGGGATTAGAATTAAAACTGTTCAGCGTATTGTTACAAAATTTAATTATTCTGCCGATATCTCTGATTTTAACGTATCTAATAACGTCAATTCTTGCAACTTTTATTGATGCCGATTCAATGACCATATTTAAAACTATATTTATTGTATTAAATATTTTATGGATTTTAAGAAACAGCATAGTAAAGGTAAGCGATAACAGGATTATTTGCAAAAGCATTATAGGAACAAATAAATCATTAGATATTACTGAAATTCGTTCTTTGGAAATTTTGTCTCCGAAAGCATTTAAGAAAACAATTCTAAGCAGCACACGAATTGAACCTTTAATTACAAATTGCTTTAGCATAATATTTCCCGTAAAAAATGTAATTTCTTTTAAAAACAGATACAACAGAGAAGTAACCATCGGAGTATGGAATCACAAAAAATTATTATCTGTTTTATATGAAAAAAAGGTTAATTCCCCGGAATTTAATGCAGATAAAAACGCTGACGCGGGTATTCATAATCAGGGGCATATTAAAGCCAAATGCTTTTTAAAAATTCCGTGCGGCGCTCATTTTGTGTTGTTTTTTAAGCATTTTTTTGAAACAGTTCTTTATCCCGCTTTTATCAGTCTGCTTATATGCTGCATATGCAGACTTGCGGATATCGCTGTGAGTAAATATTTGTTAGTTTTTATATTTACTGTCGTTTCTGTTCTAATGTATTTAAGAATTATCAGAGTAACAATTTTTTATGATTGTAAAATAATACGATTAAATTGCTTTTTTGATAACAGCAAAAACGTAATAAAATGCGGCGCTTTAAATTCCCTGCACTATTTAAATTCATTTTCCGAACTTGAAAGCATTAAAACGGATAATTCTAAAATTAACATTATTACTCCTGTTTTTAAAAAGCGTTTTGAAAACACGATTGTCTTTGAAACGAATAATAGAATTCGTGTTGTGTTATCAATATCCGATGCTGAGAAAATTTTCAAAATATTAGAAACCTTTTATAAAGAGCCGGAAAATTAAAAATCGTGGCACATTCAGACTTTTGTTAATCTGCATTCAAATTAGATGAGATTTTTGGAATATAATTGGAAAAGCCACTTAAAAATCAAGCAATTAACATTAGAATAATTATTTTATTCAGACAAATCTATTAAAGCCTCTTGATAAAAGTTTTGAAAAGAAATTATCGCATATTATAAAATTATCTTAAAAGAATAATTGATTATTTTATTCCAGATGCAACAGTTTCAAAAGTAGTGGGTGTATCTGCCGGCGTTGCAGGATTACTATGCGACGTTGCATCTTCAATCATTTCTCGCAAGGCTGGAAATAAAAGATTATATGTCACATTTAAAATAAAAGGAACAATAAAAACATCATTTAGATATTATGCACTTTTTATTCCTAAAAGTTTAAGATATAAATTATATTATAGATATAAAACTTATTATATTACATCAAAAGGAGTTAATTTTTATGTTAAATAATCTTGATTTTATTATTGATATTGCTTTACTTTTGGTATCTTTGGGAATCACAATATTCATGTTTATAAAAAATCACAATAATAAATTAATAGGCTTAATTGTAACTATAATTTTTATTGTTAAAATAATCATTAAAATAATTTAAAATAAAAATTAAAAAGCATCAAAACATAATTTAATAAAGCAGGTAAAAGAGTTGCTTTGTTAGGAAAGGATGGGACAATACTTGCAGACTGATTCAATTTGGAACAAGCTAAAAAATAATATTTATGTTGATTACGAGGATATTGAACAATATATATATGATAAAAACCATATCAAAGCATTTAATGACCGTGATTTTAACTATGATGGAACAGAATATAATCAAAATCTAAATAAATATTCTTTTGAAGTTGAAGAATATCAATCTGAAGCTGATTATCACGAGATTTTTTTTCAAAGCTATATTGATGGCAATATTTCAAGAGAAAAATATCTGAATTGTGAAAAAGTTTTTCTTGATTTTATGAACATTTTATATGATTCAGGCAAAACCTATGCATTTTATTCTCTTGATACCGCTTTAAAAAACAAATTCCCGTTTAAGAAATCTACTGACATTCCCTTTGACCCAATTATGATTCAAAATAATGACGATAAAGTATTCCTTGTAAAGGATAAAAATTTTTTTCAACAATTGTGTTATTTAACTGCAAGAGAAATTGAATCTGTTATATTTGTTTTTTATAATATTAAAGCAGTTTTGTTAAATTCAGGACTGCATGGAATAATACTTTTTGAAAAGCCTCTTGATAAAAGTTTTGAAAAGAAATTATCGCATATTATAAAATTATCTAAAAATGAATAGCTCTTTATTCTGAAATAAACAATAAATAGTTACATAAAGAAATTCGTGTATGAAATAACATGAAAAAAGTAGTTTTGCTAAGGCATATCAAAAAGATCAAGATGAAAATGAAATAGTGCCAACTCACTTTGTTATCGTTGTTACTATTATGACAATGAAAAAGCTATTGATTTTTTTGAATATTTAATAGATGATAGTTCAGAAAATAATAGTTCCGAACAAAAATCTTATACTTGCACAGCGGAAATCGTAACTGACAAATTGCCAACAGATATAGATGATTATTACAGTTATTCTGAATATATTTAATGTTTAAATTTTATAAAATAGGACAAGACAATAGCTATTAAATTATCAGTTTAGGAGTTGATTTTTATGAAAAAGCAAAAAATTAAAAGAATAGGATTTATTGTTATTTCTCTTGCTATTATCATTACGGCTTTTATATGTGTTGATTCTTTATTGCCTGAACCAATAGAAAAAAGTTTAGAATTTTGGGGAATTAATCCTAAAGATAATTCTGAATATATGGACGAAGAATTATATATTCATGACAAGCAATTTTTTGTTTATACTGCTGTTGACACTGATGGAGAAAATGATGTTTATACAATCACAACAGGAGATATAAAAGGTCCTAAACTAAATAAATATGAAATAGTCAGCAACAGTGAAATAGAAGATATAAAATTAAATGTTTCGGAATATTCCGAAAATTTATATATATCTAATTATCCTGAACGCGAAATAAAAAAAGGTTCAAAGTATCTCGGTTCGATTTACGTCGGGATCGTGCCGGCAACTTGCAGTTCGGTATTTATTAATGGGCACGAAGCGAAAATTGTTTATCAATCATTTAACCTTAACGGTACAGATGTGGCGTTTAATTTATATTATTGTGCCATTGAAGATGTTTATGATGCCAACTTGCTTTTAACGGATAATGATGGTACTAAGTATTCTGTTAAGCCAGTTGAAAAGGATGGATTATTTTATTCAAGCATTGAAATCGTTGAATAAATTTTTTATTAGCATAGAACAACTGATTTCAAAACTAATTTTAACTCTAAAAAGGGTACAACATATACAGTATATATTGTTTTGCATTAGTGATTGTTAGGAAGATAATATGAATACTGAATATAAAGAAATTATAATACAACTTATTATTAAACTTGTTCTTGTTGTAATTTGCAATGTAATTATGGTGCTTGCTTATTATTTTAATGACAAGAAAAACGGCGTTAAGGGCAAAGCTATTAAGTATGAAATGATATTCTTTTTCGGAATATGGTATGTTGCCGTTGATTTTTTCAAAAAACTTTTTTCAAAAAAGGAAAAAATCAATAAGGATTTTATTAAGATAGCTTGTATTTCGGTTGCGGCATATATGGTTTTCTGTTTTGCCGTACCGAAAATCGTATTCCCCGATACGGAAAAAGCGCCGTATTTCATTACATATTACGACAGATACGGCAATCCCTACAATTCAAGGGAAAAGGTTGTATATTATACAAAAGACGGATGTGAATATACCTTCAATGAAGATGATTTTACTTATGTTTGTAAATATAAGCCTGAAGGTTCCGAATACAAGGATACATATGATTTTTCATATGTCTATCTTGACCGCGACGGTTATTTGGTTCTTTCTGATTATATTTTTGAATGTGATGAAAATTCGTCGTCAGATTGGATTTGGTATGACAAGGCAACAGATGAATATTATATGTCTGCCGATTCTGCAAGATGGAATCAAAAAGGAATTCTCCGTAGTCGATAATGAAATTAAAACAGCTTAGAATAAAGGCATAAAATCAAACTCTTCTAATATTCAATTAGGAGAAAGTGTTGTGCAAATCGCCCCAAAGGAACTATTTCCGAATACAGATATTTCTCAACCTCACTTCGTTTTTTCGGTAAGTGATATTTGGTTGCCGTGGACAGTTGAATGTAATATCAATGATATATACGGTTAAAAAGAAAATGGAAGAATATCTGTGCCCAAATTTGTGAATGTCATAAAAAATAATAGAGGTGTGCTATGAAAAAAAAGATTATATTATCTTGCGCTGTAGTTTCAGTCATTGCAATAATTGTTTTTTCTATCATTGTTAAAAACAATACATATAACCAAAAATGTGAAGAATTTGAGGATATCAATACAAAAATATCTTATTTAAAGATTGATAATATTTTGTATCCGCAGATATGCGCTGATAGTGCGGACTATGGACTTTTTTCTGAAAACACGGTCAATCGAATGAGAGACGTCTATTTGTGTGAAGATAATCGAATAATAACTGATGCAGATAATATCTTTATGTTTAAAATAGGTACTTTTCAAAATCAAAAATATGGATATAAAAACATAAATGAAAATGAACGCCTTTATTTTTACTTTGATAATTTTGATAATAAAATACTGAATTTTTATGCTGACGAAGGATTTGAATTACCTCAGTTTGACGCTGAAAACATTGAACAAGTCAGATTAGAATATATTGACAATTCAGCAGGGAAAAATCGTATTATTAAGGACAGTACGGATATAAATGAATTAATAATCAATCCAACCGATTATTTTAATAAAAACCAAGTTACGGATATTTATGTAAAATTTAAAGGCTGTGATTTTGAAGAATGGTATGATTTAGACAAAATAATCAACAGCGCAACTGGTAAGATTTCTTCATCTTGACAAAAACTAAACGGCTTGTTCAACAAAGAATCATAGTGTTAAAAATTCTCTTCAAAAATTGTATCGGAACGGATATATGACCTTTAAAAAGCGAAAGAAAAATGTATTATGACGGTATATTTTATCAATGAATCCGAAAACACAGTAATTGTGGAATTAGGAAATGATAAGATTAAAATAAATAATGGAAAGCAAATTAGAGTTGAATGTGAAACAAACCAAATGCGATTTAACTGTTACCTGGATGAAAAAAGTGCGTTTAAGTTTATGCCGCTTTCTAAATCCGTAATTATTGAATACAACTTTGTTTTGAATTCATTGTATAATTTGACTTTTGATAATGATGAGTGCGAAGTGAAATTTGTGCCAAAACAGATAAAAGGAAATAATCTTGATTGTTATAAATTCATAGATTTGCAAATCAGCAACGGTAATATTAACGGTATGGAGTTTTCTGTTTTGGATGAATCGTCAGCAAAACAGCAATTAATCGCTGCCCGTGAAAAGGAAATAAAACTTGAAAATAAATTAAAAGTAATTGATATTCTTCAAAGCGTATGTTATGTTGGCATTCCCGGGCTGATTATTTTCTTTGGGTTATGGTATTATGTTGATTTAAAAACGGCTTTGTATGTTTTGATTCCTTTAATTATTGTGGCAACAGCAATTGGTTTAATATTAAAAAAAGTGATAAATAGGTTTAATAATAAATTAGATAAATATAATTCTAAATTTGAAAAGGGAACCGATAAATTTGTTGATTTTAATTCTTTCTTTGACAAAAATTATATTTTAAGCGTCTTGAATAATGAAAAAATAATTGATACTGAAAAGAATCAGTTCTAATCATACATTAATTGAAAAAGCAGGCTCTATAGCGACCGTTTTGAAATCGCCGCAGAGCCTGCTTTCGTTAAAAGGTATCGGAAAACCTTTGTAAATAAGAACTTTCTCAAAAAGAAACGGGACACCAATTAAGATACCCACTGTATCAAAATTGGTGTCCCCTTTTGGTCGGAGTGACAGGATTTGAACCTGCGGCATCTTGCTCCCAAAGCAAGCGCGCTACCAACTGCGCTACACCCCGTAATATTATTACTCCTAATGCTAAAACATTCTAATATATAAAAATCGGTTTGTCAAGTGCGGCGATTCGGTTAAGCGCATTTTTTGCAAAAATTATCGGATATTGAAACTAATTTCTTGACACGGCGGCAAATTAAATATATATTAGAATAAGTATATCTAAAAAAAGCGGCGGTTAACCGTTTCGGCTTTTTAAATACAAAAATACGCTTAAACTCATTCTTTTTTTGAGTTTTGGAACGGCGGGTTGATTTTATGAAAAATTCCAACTGCATTAAAACTGATATTGTTATCGTTGGCAGCGGCGTTGCGGGTGTTTTTGCGTCGCTTTGTCTGCCGGAAAACAAAGAAATACTTGTTATAACAAAAGAGGATCTCAAAGAATGCGACTCTTACCTTGCGCAAGGCGGCGTATGCGTGCTGAAAAGTATTGATGATTTCAACTGTTATTTTGAGGACACAATGAAGGCGGGGCACTATGAAAACGATCCCGAAAGCGTAAGGATAATGATTGAATCCTCCCCGGAAATAATTCGCACACTTGTTGCTCTCGGCGTGAAATTCGACACGTCCTCTGACGGGGATTTTGATTACACACGCGAGGGTGCCCACCGCCGAAACAGAATTCTTCACCACAAAGACGAAACGGGCAAGGAAATCACCGACGCTTTGATTTCGATAGCAATGAAACGCAAAAATATAACGATTGTTACGCAGACAACGATGATAGACATTATTGAAAAAGACAACGTTTGCTACGGAATTGTATGCGAGGACGAACAGGGTGAAATGGGAACGATTATCGCCGACGACATTATTCTTGCAACAGGAGGAATAGGCGGACTGTTTAAAAACTCAACAAATTTTCCGCATATTACGGGCGATTCATTTGCGCTTGCACTTATGCACGGCATAGAATTGCAGGATTTGAACTACATTCAGATTCATCCGACCACGCTTTACAGTAAAAAAAGCGGCAGAAAATTCTTAATCAGTGAAAGCGTGCGCGGTGAGGGAGCAATTTTACTTAATGAAAACGGCGAAAGATTTACCGACGAGCTCCAGCCGAGAGATGTTGTTACGAACGCAATATGCAAGGAAATGGAAAAATTCGGAACCGACCACGTATATATTACTCTTCCGGGAATGACGAGTGAAGAGGCGGAAAAACGCTTTCCGAATATATTTGAGGCGTGTATGGCTGAGGGTTATGACATAACAAAAGATTTGGTGCCGGTTGCGCCCGGTCAGCATTATCTTATGGGCGGAATCAAAACGGATATTAACGGCAAAACGTCTATGGAGCATCTTTATGCAGTAGGTGAAACGGCGTGCAACGGAGTTCACGGCAAAAACAGGCTTGCGTCAAACAGTCTGCTTGAAAGCCTTGTGTTTGCAAAGCGCGCTGCCGATGTGATTGCCGAAAGCAAAGCGGAAAAAAGCGAAAGCGTACCGCGTATTGATCTTGATAAATACCCGGAAAAAGCCGTGCGCGAACGAAATTTTAAAAAAATAATTATGCAAGAGATAAAAAGGAAGGACAAGGCTTTTTATGATAAATGGTGTGACGATGAAAATTAATGCCGACGATTATATTCTCAGCGCTCTTAAAGAAGATATAACGAGCGAAGATGTTTCAACAAATGCCGTTATGCCGGAGGACAAGTACGGCAAAGCGGAGCTTATTTGCAAACAGAGCGGTGTCATCTGCGGATTACAGGTGTTTGAGCGTTCTTTTACTTTGCTCGACAGCAATGCCCACTTTGACACCGAAGTAAAAGACGGGGATTTTGTTCATGCCGGTCAGAGGATAGGAACGCTTTACGGAAAAATCGCCGCGATCCTCTCAGGTGAAAGAACAGGACTCAATTATCTTCAGCGAATGAGCGGTATTGCAACCATCACACGGGAATATATTGAAGAGCTGAAGGGCTATAAAACAATTTTGCTCGACACAAGAAAAACAACTCCGAATATGCGCCTTTTTGAGAAGTATGCCGTTAAAGTAGGCGGCGCGGCGAACCATCGCTATAATCTTTCCGACGGCGTTCTGCTGAAAGACAATCACATAGGCGCGGCGGGCTCTGTTACAAAAGCAATACAAATGGCGAGAGAATACGCGCCTTTTGTAAGAAAAATCGAAATAGAAACCGAAACGCTTGAACAGGTGCAGGAGGCGCTTAACGCAGGAGCCGACATCATAATGCTTGATAACATGGACAACGTTACGATGAAAAAAGCCGTTGAAATGATTGCAGGAAAGGCTCAGACAGAGTGTTCGGGCAACGTTACCAAAGAAAGGCTGCGCGAAATCGCTGAAATCGGAGTTGATTTTGTTTCGAGCGGAGCGCTTACTCACTCCGCGCCCGTAATGGATATAAGCCTTAAAAACTTAAAACCTATCGATTAAGAATAAAATAACAGCGGCGGGAAATCCCTGCCGCTGTTGCTTTATAATTCCTCAATTCCCTTTTGCTGCAATATTCTGTATTCTCTGTTTGATTCGCTCGCCTTAGATATTGCCTTTTTAATATCCAAAAGGCAATCATATTCATACCACGGCGCCTCTTCGGTAATCATATTTAGAAGTCCGGGGCAAAGCTCCTTGCCGATTATATATTTTGTAACGTTAAAATCATCGCGTATATTTTTTGTGAGATACGATTTATAAAACAATCTGTAATCTGTGAGAAGAAGAAAAACCCCCTGCTGATATTTCATCAAATCATTTGTGGGAATATCAATGAATCTTGCTTTTGGAGAATTTTCTTTGGACGAGTTTTCTATCGTTTCAATAGAGTTTAATAAATCAGAAGGCTTTATGCGTTTATTCTTTTTTAACTTGTTATCCGAGAAATTGTAAACCGTAACTTTATAGCGGTTCAACCAAAGCTCGGCGGTTACCATATCGCGCGTATAATCGGAGCGGTCGTTTAATTCAACAGTGTAGAGAACTATATCGTCTTCAAAAACAGTTTTGTTTTTCATTGCAAACGACAGAGCCACAAACATTGATTTTGTAAAATCAATAAAAGGCGAACAGTCAAGATAATGCTGTGAAAAAGCACAAAGCTCATAAAGCCTGTAAGAGGAAACCTTTCCGAAAACGTATTTGAACAAATCAATATACGCTCCCTTTGATTTATAAAAATCGAGCAGAAATTTACTGTCTATATTCTTAACGGTTTCTCCGGCGGAAAAAAGCGCCTCTCTGTTTCTGACAAGAGTTGGAATCAGCGGCCTGAGAGGGTCGTTGATCCTCTCTCCTCTGTAAAAAATTGTTTTGTCTTTGCTATAAAAAGGCTCCTTTATATATTTAACAAAATCCTCAACCGTGCTGATTTTTTTCTCGTTTACGCTGAAATCAAAATCAAGCTGATTTTCAAGCGCTTTGCCGATTGCATCTATTGACGAAAAAATGCTTTCCATGTTTTCACCTCAAAAAAATTATATCACTCCGCTGTATTCAAAACAAGTTTTCATCATATTTTTCGTCAACTTTGCCCATTTTGTCCTTACAATATTGCATTTTGTGTAAGAATATGATAAAATATTGATATTGGAACCGTTAAAATGAAAAACGTGTAAAGAAAACGGGAGGAAACCATATGTCAAAATCCACAAAGCTTCAAATACTTCAGTGCTTTTCAAATCTGCTTCATAATTATGAGCTTGATAAAATAACCGTTACCATGCTTGTTGACGAATGTAAAATAAGCAGACAAACATTTTATTATCATTTTTCCGATATTCAGGCGCTTATTAATTGGGGTATTAAGCAGGACACGGCAGGCTGCCTTGAAAGCGTAAAAAGCGCAAAAGATATTCATATGGCAACGTCAATATATCTTAATTATATTGAAGACAACAGATTTTTTATTACAAAGTGTATGGATTCTTCCCTTGCGGGCTGCACAATAGTTATGCTGCGCAACAGTGTTGCCGAATATATCGCATTTTTTGCCTATCAAATATTAAAGCTTGAAAAATCAGCCGACGGCGACGCGGAATTCATTATTGAATTCCTTTCAAACGCAATAACGGGATTGGTTGTGTCATCAATATATCAAAGAAAGAAAATAAATATTGAAGATATCACCGAAAGGATGGAACGTGCCGTTTTATCAAAATTCACGCAATAAATCAGTTAAAAATATGATAGTTTTAAAAGCGGAAAAATTATTGAACCCTTTGGGAATACTGGTTCTCAAAGGGTTCGTTTATTATTTAATCCGATTGTTGACAGGGCTATATTTCATCAACGCTTTTTGAGTTTGCATAGATTTTATGCATTTTATCATCGTCAAAATGCGTATCTAAAAATTGCTCAAAATGATTGTTTGCTTCCACTCCTCTATCGCGCTCATCCATTCGTATTGCCGCTGATGCAGACAATGCCGCGTCAAACACAAAGAATGCGATAAACGCCCAAATAATAACTTTGTTAAACGGGATATGGATTTTGTTGAAAGCGCGGCTCATCAAAGGGATTATAAATTTTACCCACGCGAGTCCGAGCACGCCCCAAAAAAGCGAATACAAGAGGCATACTCTGCCGTTGATATTAAGCGGGAGATCGCTGTAGTCCCATGCAACGGAACCGAAACAGATTTCCTGACCGAGTGAGCAAATATATTCAACGGCTGTTCCGCTTACAAATGCAACAAGAAATATTTTCCAAGCTGAGGATTTTTGAAAATGCACAAGTAAAAGCGTTAGCAGCACCGCTCCCATTCCGTAGGCAATGCTCAGATGACCCAATACGAGCGATTTTCTGCTTTCTATATATCCGTTTTTTATTAAACACCACAGGGTTTCAACAAGAAAGCCCGAATAGCAGCCGATAATAAACATCCATACATAGTGGTAAAAATTAAACTTCGCCATATACAATTCCCCTCTTTAACAACATATGGTTGCTTAAGCAACCGAGAATCGAACAAAATAGGTTTAGCTTCGCAAATTTGCCCAAATACTGCGTTAAAAAGCCTCGGAATACGCATAGTATTCCTGCGTTTTTT
>CANRMJ010000025.1 GCA_947631705.1 uncultured Clostridia bacterium | reverse complement strand
GTTGTTTAATTTTCAAGGTGCTTTCCTCTCGCCTCTCTTCGGTTCCCCCGCTCTCAAGGCGCTTGTTAATAATACCAAAATGAAATTAAAAAGTCAACACTTTTTTTAAAGTTTTTTAATCAACCGTTAAACCCCTCCGGGCGTTTCATAACAATTGAATAATTAACGCTATTCCGCTCTATTATATATTATATACATTATATATTCAAATCCGATATTTCAATCGCTATATGTGGGTCTGTTGAATACGCCTTATCGGGAATATATTGTTTTGTTTCCTCATAAAACTCTTCAACATCCTTATAATAAACCTTATAATCAAAAATGGTAAAGCCGTCATCCTCCCGCATAAAAACAACGGCATCCTCATCAAAACCAAACGTTTTGGTGTTATAATATGCAACTGTGGCGCCAGCGCCGACTATCAGCAACGACAAAAACAAAATCGTTGCAACGGGATGCTTTTTCATTTTATCATTCCTTTACATATTCTTCAAGCAGCAAATCCGCAAGCGCATCGGCAAAAAGTCTGCCTGAATAGCATGCCTCGTCAAGCGTATTGCCCTCCGTTCCAACCTCAAGAAGGAAGGAATTTTTTGTTAAATCCATATTATATTTGCGCTCTGAGAAGAGAATAGGTCGCATTAGACCGGGATATTTTCCGTTGATTTTGTCTGTTACGGCGCTTGAAAAGCGCAAATTATATTCCCAATCGGGGAAATTGCTTACTCTGCCGTATTCGCAGCCCGAAATTATCATCATTTTAGCGGCTTTTTTTCCGTTTACCTCCGCGGTGGGCTTAACCTTTGTTCCGTTACTGTATGTAATACTGTCTCGGTGAACGTCTATCGTTATTTCGACTGACGGATACTGTTCAAGGTATTCAGTCATTGATTTTCGTGAGGAATCATATGACTCGTTATATGACAAATCGTGAATTTCCCTATCGTGAATTACATTGAAACCCCGATCTTCGAGCACCTTGCAGATCTCGTCCCCGACCCGAACCATATTTCTGCCTGTATCCTTGGTTTTCAGGTCGGTGGACTCTGTATAATATCCCACGTCAAGAAGAGTATAACATTCAGTAGTATGGCTGTGATAAATCAAAACAGTGGGCTTGGAAATATCATCAATTTCAAGATCGGCCTTTTGTTTCAAAAGACTTTCAATATCAAGCTTGTAAAAAGACTCAGGTATTTTACTTTGAACCTGAACGTTTCCGAAGGTTACGATTGTTCCGCCACCCGTGTAATTATCTTCGCTCGTTTTGCCTTTTACTGTTTCCGATTCAATACTTTTTTCAGCCTCATCCATAAGCTGCTGAATGTCATCAGGAGTTGCGGTTAAATCCGTATCATCGGAGCTGTCCTCCGCATTAATACCGCGCATAGTCTCCTGAGCCTCTTCCTGCGGGGTATTACTATTATTCTCTTCTTCCCCTGAAATTATTAAAGAAATTTGAGAGGAAACGGATTTAATTTCATTATAGGGCTTTGAAAGTCTGTTCGCCGCACTGACACAGGAGATAAATGCGCCTGAAATATAAGGCGAAAAATTAATTATAATTCCCGTAATCGAAAATAAAATCACAATATTTGCAATAAAAACAGTTATTTCCTTTTTCATACCGCACCTGTATACAAAAGAAGTATTATATACATTATATATATGAAAGAATATTAAATTTTATCCCACAAGGGCATACAAATCGCGTTCGCTTATATCGGACTGGAGGCAAACGTTTATGCTCATCCCAATCAGCTTTGCGCCCTGTTCGGTAACGCGGTCTATCTCACGCGGGGTTACAAACATTGAATCATCATCCGCGCCCCTGATAACACCCGTTGAAACAACCGTTGGAATTCCGATTGCAACCACGGGGATACCGAGCGTTTTTTCGGAAATCTCAAATCGGTGATTGCCCACTCCCGAACCGGGAAAAATGCCCGTATCGGAGAGCTGAACGGTTGTTCCGAGCCTTTCCGCCGATGAAGACGCGAGTGCGTCTACGGCAATAACGCATGACGGGTGAATAACATCAACTATGCCCTTTATAATTTCGGCGCTTTCAATTCCCGTTTCGCCGAGAACGCCTGTGCGCACGGTGGAAACACGTTTCAGATTTTCAAAGCCCATCTCCTTCTTCAGCTCCGAGGAAATATGGCGGGTGGCAAGCACATAGGAATTGGTTTTAGGTCCGAGAGCGTCCGCCGTTATATCCATATTACCCAATCCGGCAACAAGAATGTTGTCGCATTGCGCGGGCAAAAGACTTTTCAGTATCTCCGAAATTTTTTTCAGTCTTCCGTCAAAAATATCGGTATCGTTCACAAAAGAAGGCACCTCAACCGTAATATATGTTCCAACGGGCTTTCCGATTTCGCGCTCGCCGTTTTCATCAAGAACCCGAACGGTTGTTATCCCGCCGTTATTTGTTACTTTAACGCCTTTAAGCTTTGTTTTTTCGCTCTCCTCATAGCACTCAACCGCCAAATCGGTTTTGCTTTTCAAAACAAATCACCCGCTTTTTACAATATTTTCAATAAAAGTATGCCCAAAAATAAAAAAATACTTGCAATTTTACAAAAGGTATGATAATATGTTTAAGCATTTATAAGATATTGATATTATTTATTGAACTTATTATCCTACGCTAAAGGAGTGAAAATCATGCCTAATATAAAGTCTGCTAAAAAAAGAGTAAGGGTTCAGGCTAAAAAAGCCGCAAACAACAAGGCGGAAAACACGGCTCTTAAAACAGCAATCAAAAAAGCCAACGCCGCTATTGAATCAAACGCCGCCGATAAAGAGGAAGTTGTTAAGGCAGCAGTTCAAAAAATCGACCGCGCGGCAGCCAAAAACCTTATTCATAAAAACACAGCCGCAAGAAAGAAGAGCAGCCTTGCCGCAAAAATCAACAAGGCTTAATTTGATTTTTTAAAATTCTTATAACTCCTGCTTTGCCGGCAGGAGTTATTTTCCTTTTATCGCTTGACTTTAGAGCACAATGCCTATATAATATAGCTATAAATATATTGGGAGGATTACCAAATGAATATAAAAAAGTTTTTAAAAGTTATAGGAGCTATAGCGGCTATTGCCGGAATCGCTGCCGCCGTTTACCTTGCAGTTAAAAAACTCACAGACAAAAAAGAACCCGAGTATTTTGACGACAATGATTTCTTTGAGTGCGACAATGACCTTGAAATAATTGAAGTTGAAAACGAGAATGCCCCCGCCGAAGAGGCTCCTGCCGATGAGGCGCCCGCGGAGGAAGCTCCCAAAAAGAAAAAAGCGGCAAAAAAAGCGGCAAAATAAATTTAGATACTGAAAAGAGGAGCAACACAAAGTTGCTCCTCTTTTACAAAGGTGGAGTTTAAATGTTTAATTCGGGACTTGTGCTTGAGGGCGGCGGTTCACGAGCAATATTTACAAGCGGCGTGCTTGACGCATTTATTGAAGAGGGAATTGAATTTCCGTACGTTATAGGCGTTTCCGCGGGTTCATGCAACGGAGCGTCCTTTTTGGGAAAAAGCCTGCACCGCCAGCACGACATAACAATAAACTACGTTAACGACAAACGCTATATGGGCTTTGGCAACATTCTGAAAAACGGGGAATATTTAAACGGAGAATGGATATTTAACGAACTCAGCTACGATATCTGCCCCCTTGACCAGGATACTTTTGATAAAAGCGGTTCGTGCTTTTGCACCGTTGTAACGAGCGCCGACACGGGGAGGGCTGTATATCTTTATCCAAAAACGCTCCGTCCGAGGGGCTGCCCCGAAATCAGGGCAAGCTGCTCGCTGCCGGGAGTTACTAAGGGTCTTGAAATAGACGGAAAGCTCTATTACGACGGCGGGCTTGCCGATTCGATTCCTCTTAAACACGCTGTTGGGGACGGCTGCAAAAAAGCCGTTGTTATACTGACACAGCACAAGGGATACGTTAAACAGCCAATGAATCCAAGACTAAAAAATATATTTAAGAATCACCCCGAAATCGGAAAAACCGTTGTTAACAGGCACAATATGTATAACAGCCAGTTAAAATATGTTGACGAGATGAAAAAAGCGGGAATCGCATATGTTATACAGCCGGATATTCCGCTCAACTGCTCCGCTCTTGAAAAGGACACAGACAAGCTTGAACGGATATACCGCCTCGGATACAGAAACGGCAAAAAAAATATTGACCCCGTTAAAGAATTTCTTTCGGAATAGCATTAAAAGCGCTTGAATCTTTTGTTTCAAGCGCTTTTTTTACCATTCAAGGTTATGAAGTTTTCCCTTAAGTGAAAGTTGTGGATAGCCCCACTGTCTAAGCACTTCGTAGACTCCCACCGCAACGCTGTTGCTGAGATTTAGACTTCTTATGAATCCTCTCATCGGAAGTCTTACGCACCTGTCATGATTTTCTTTTAGGAGTTCCTCCGGGAGTCCTTTTGTTTCCTTGCCGAAAACAAGAAAGGCGTTATTCGGATAGGTAATATCACTGTGCGCCTGCTCCGCTTTAGTTGTGAAATAAAAAAACTCTTCGTTTTTATTTTTTTCAAAAAACTCTGCGCTGCTTTCATAAAACGTTATATCAAGCTTATCCCAATAATCAAGACCTGCGCGTTTCACCTGCTTATCGGTAATTTCAAACGCCATGGGCTTTACGAGATGGAGCCTTGCGCCCGTAGCCGCGCACGTGCGGGCTATATTCCCCGTGTTCTGCGGTATCTGCGGTTCTATAAGCACAATATTAAGCGAGTGCTCCATTAATATACACTTCCTTTATGTTCAAATCCCCGTCGGCAAAAATGATATCGGCAGCCTTTCCCGTTGCAATTGAGCCGATTTCATTATCAAGACCTATAGCTCTTGAGGGATTAATCGTGCAGCTTTTCAGCGCGGTTCTAAAATCAATTCCGAAAGAGATAAGATTTTTAAATTCAGCAAACAGATTTGCAACAGACGCCGCGATAGTTCCGTCGGACAGATACGCACATTCCTTGCTTTTCGGAACAAAAACCCTCTGCCCGCCAAGCTCGAATTCACCCGCTCCCAAGCCTGCCGCACGCATTGAATCCGAAATAACGCAGGCTCTGTTTTCCCCGAGTATCTTAAAAGTGTTTCTCAAAACTGCGGGGCAAACGTGCACTCCGTCGCATATAAGCTCACACATAACGCTTTCATTGTCGAGCGCCGTACCGGCAAGTCCCGCGTCTCGGTGATTCATCGGGCTCATCGCGTTGTATAAATGAGTGACGTGGCGAGCGCCCATATCAAAAGCTCTTTGCGCCTCTGCCGCGCTTGCCGCAGAATGACCGAGCGAAACGGTGCATTTTTTGCTGACCTGATTTATAAATTCATCGCTGCTGAATACCTCTGGTGCTATTGTAATCAGGCGCACAAGACATCCGCTTTCCTCAAAAAGCCGATTGAATTCGCCAAGTGTTCCGCACCTGATGTACTTTCCGTTTTGCGCGCCTTTTTTTATTTCGGAGATATACGGCCCCTCAAGGTTTATGCCCGCGAGTTTAGCTCCTGTTTCATTACCCCTGTAATCGCGTGCGCATTTCATAACGCGCATAAGCGTTTCGCTGTCAAGCGTCATGGAGGTGCCGCAAAATGAAGTTACGCCTTTTTTCGCGAGATATGAGCTGATTTTATCAAGGCTATTTCGGCTTGCGTCCGAAAAATCGCCGCCGGCTCCCCCGTGGATATGAATATCAACAAATCCCGGCAACGCGATCATACCGCTCATATCCCTGCCTTCGCCGTTTATAACGCCTATTTCTGCAATAACTCCGTTTTCCACAAGAATATCGGCGGTTTCTTTTTCAAATATTTCATTATAAAAGCAAACGTTTTTAAAAAGCATCACATATTTTCCTTTATTATTCTCACGGTGATTTCTTCAAGCTGTTCAAATGTTTCAAGAGCGCCTATTTCGGCTCTGAAGGCGGCGGAACCGCGCATCCCCTTTGTGTAATATCCGGCATGGTGCCTTGCTTCGCGCATTGCCGTATATTCGCCCTTGTATTCAATAATTTTTCTTATATGAGAAAGCATTACGGTCATTTTTTCTTCAACAGACGGAGGAGGCACGATCACGCAGTCGTTAATATACGCGTTTATCTGCTGAAACACCCACGGATTTCCGAGCGCGCCCCTGCCTATCATAACGGCATCGCACCCCGTTTTTTCAAGCATAAGAGCGGCGCTCTGCGCGTCAACCACATCACCGTTTCCTATAACGGGAATATCTATCGCCGCTTTTACCTGCCTTATTATATCAAGATCGGCTCTGCCGCTATACATCTCCTTTTTTGTTCTGCCGTGAATCGCAATTGCCGACGCGCCGTTTTTTTCAAGCATACGAGCTGTTTCAACGGCGTTTACGCTGTTTTCATCCCAGCCCTTTCTGATTTTTGCCGTGATCGGAATATTAACCGCCTCGCTTACGGCTTTAACAATCTCGCCTGCAAGAGCGGGATTTTTCATAAGAGCCGCGCCGCCGCCGTTTGAAGCCACCTTCGGCGCCGGACATCCCATATTTATATCAATAATTTTCGGATTAAATTGAAGACATTTCACAGCCGCGGCCGCCATCGTTTCGGGATCGTCGCCGAAAATCTGCGCTCCCGCTATTTTCTCGTCTTCACCGAGGGAAAGCAGCATGGCGCTCTTTTTATCTCCCATTACAAGACCCTTTGAGCTTACCATTTCGGTTACGGTGTAAGCGGCTCCGAAACGGCTGCAAAGATTGCGGAAAGCCTTGTCCGCAATTCCCGCCATCGGTGCAAGAAAAGCTATATTTTTAAATTCAATGTTATTTATTTTCATATTATCCGTCTTTGCGTATATCGTCTATTATTTGTTGAATATGATTTATCTGAATATTTGTGAGCCCGTCAGAGTCAAGCTCTCTTTTTATTTCTCTTCCGAGAAGATAATCGGTTGAAACAGAAAACAAATCGGCAAGTGATTCCAGCATTTCAATTGAAGGCTGTATATTGTTGTTTTCCCAATTAGACACAGTCTGTTTGGTTATTTTCAGGCGGTTCGCAAGTTCAACCTGATTATAACCGTTCATCAGTCTGAGTTCTTTAATCCTCTCACTAAGCATATTCTAATCCATCCAGTCAATTTTTACAATACTATTATAATATTTATTATTGACAGTATAAAAATACTATGGTATTCTAATATTGGACTTAGTCCTAATATTTATGAATGGAGGAATATTATGTATTGCAAAAATTGCGGGGCTGAAATAAACGAAAACGCGGCAGTCTGCTTAAAATGCGGAGTTTATGCGGGAGCCGGCAGCAATTTCTGCCCTAATTGCGGTGAACCCACCGCTCCGAATGCTTCCGTGTGCACAAACTGCGGAGTTGCATTAGTTAATACAAAAAATCCGTCCGGCGCCTCTTCGGGCAAATCAAAAATGATTGCGGGTCTGCTTGCCATCCTGCTGGGCGCTTTGGGTATTCACAATTTTTACCTTGGCTACACAAAAAAGGCAGTTATTCAATTGGTAATTTCACTCGTCGGCGCTTTACTGTTCGGCATAGGACCTATTGCGATGGAAATCTGGGGAATTATAGAGGGTATTCAGATTTTCACAGGAAAAATTACTAACGATGCAAACGGCAATCCCCTTTCCGATTGATATCAACAAGAAAACAGGACTTATGGTTCACGGTTAACGTCAACGGTAAGTCCTGTTTTTGTATGCGGCTTAATCAGTTCATTTTATATAACTCGTACAAACCGCACATAAGCAAATTTTTATCGCATATAATATCCTTTTCACACATTTCGGTGATTTCCTGCGCCATTCCGCCTGTGGCAACAACTTTAACCGACGGCGCGCCCATTTCCTTTTTGATTCTTTCGAGCATACCGTCTATCATAGCCGCGTGAGCGGTAATAACGCCTATTTTCATACGTTCCTCGGTGTTCGTTCCGATTACTCTCTGAGGAGGAGTGAGGCTGATTTCACTGAGCATTGAGGCGGAATCCGCGAGCGCTTTCATCGAAATATACGGACCCGGCGCTATCACGCCGCCAAGATATTCCCCGCCCTTGTCTACGGCGCAAAATGTTGTTGCGGTTCCTATATCAACAACGATAACGGGTGTTCCGTATTTTTTCACGGCTCCAACCGCCCCAACGATTATATCGGCTCCGATTTTCTTTGGGTCTTCACTTTTAAATGAAAGACCTGTTTTGAGATCGGAGCTGACAAAAAGCGGAGCTTTTCCGAACACGCTGACGCACGCTTTTGCAATTTCTTCGTTTACTTCAGGCACCACCGATGAAATTATAATTCCCTTTGGGTTACATTTTTCCGCTAAATTAAGCAGGTGCGTTTTGTGGTAATCGGCATCGGCAGATTTTACTGTTTTATAACGCACCTCGCAAATCGGAATTCCGTAATTTATAACCGCGGCAGCCGTATCGGTGTTTCCGATATCAATTCCGATTATCATAATTCCCGTTCCTTTTTTCTGCGGATTTCAAGTGCGCGGCTCAATATTTCAAAAGCGGCGTCTGTTTTTGACATTATTCCGAAATCCTCAGTGCCTTCCTTTGTGATTATACTGATTACATTTGTATCCGCGCCAAACCCAGCGCCTTTTTCTCGGAGGCTGTTTGCAACTATCATATCACAATTCTTTGCGGTGAGCTTTTTCTTTGAATTTTCAATAAGATCGTCTGTTTCCATCGAAAAGCCGCATATGACCTGCGCGCCTTTCTTTTTTTCTCCCGCGTCTTTAAGAATATCCTTCGTTCTAACGAGGTCAAGTCTGAAATTTTCAGAGCTTTTTTTTATTTTTTCATCAGCCCGTTTTTTCGGAGTGTAATCGGCTACCGCCGCCGCTTTTACAAGAATATCATATTGCTCCGCGCGGCTCATAACAGCCCCGTGCATATCTTCTGCCGATTCAACGTCAACAACCTCGGCAAAGAGCGGCTTTTCAAGATTGGTTTTGCCCGAAACAAGAGTTACCTTTGCTCCCCTTTTTGCCGCTGTTTCCGCAAGCGCATACCCCATTTTGCCCGTTGAGTGATTGGTTATATATCTAACGGGGTCTATACTTTCGGCAGTCGGCCCCGCCGTTACGAGAACGTTAAGACCTTTCATATCCTTTTCAAACTGGATTTCTCTTTTTATATATTCAAGCAGAATTTCGGGTTCGGGCAGCTTTCCCGCCCCCTCATCTCCGCAAGCAAGTCTTCCCGAAGCCGGTTCTATTATTTCAAAGCCGCGCCGTTTAAGTGTTTTAAGATTCTCACAAACGGCTGCGTTTTTCAGCATATTTGTGTTCATTGCCGGAGCTATCATTATTTTGCAACCCGCCGCAAGAAGAACGGTGCTGAGCATATCGTCGGCAATTCCGTTTGCCGCTTTCCCTATAATATTTGCCGAGGCGGGAGCCACCATAATAACGTCCGCCTGCTGCGCAAGAGAAATATGCGCAACGTGAAACTGAAAATTCCTGTCAAACGTATCAATAAGGCATTTGTTGTTTGTGAGCGTTTCAAACGTTATCGGATTTATAAAATTGAGCGCGTTTTTCGTCATAATAACATGCACATCCGCGCCCTCTTTAACAAGAGCGCTTGCAAGCGACGCCGCCTTGTATGCCGCAATGCTTCCCGTAACGCCGAGTACAACCGTTTTTCTTTTTAACATATTCCTTTCTCCCGTCAGTCCGTATCTCCAAGCCTGCCGTGCTTTTCATAGAGCGTTGTTTTAACTATTTTGTTTTCGTCGTCTACAAAAACAATATTCGGGCGGTGCTTTTGGGCGTCATCTTCGCTCATCATGGCATAAGCCATTATTATGATTTTGTCGCCAACCTGAACCTGCCTTGCCGCCGCGCCGTTAAGGCAAATAAGTCCGCTGCCCTTTTCTCCGGCTATCGTATATGTTTCAAAACGGTTTCCGTTGTTAATGTCCACAACCTGAACCGCCTCGTATTCAAGTATTCCGGCGGCGTTCAGCAGCTCTTCGTCAACAGTTATGCTGCCAACGTAATCAAGCTCCGCCTGAACAACAGACGCGCGGTGAATTTTTCCTTTAAGCATATTAACGAGCATAGTAATACACTCCTCTTATCCATTCACAATAAAATTATCTATAAGCCTTGTTTTTCCTATATAAACAGCCATTGCCACAAGAACGTTTTTGCCGATTCTGTTTGTAATCGAAATATCGTCAAAATTCACTGCCTCAACGTAATCTATTTTTGCAAGCGGCTCGGTTTCTATATTATCTTTCATGGCTTTTATAAGCGTTTTTGCGTCCGTAACGCCGTTTTCAACAAGCTTTTGACCCATAAAAACCGTTTTGCTCAGTATAAGAGCGGCCTGCCTTTCCTCCGCATTCAAATAGGTGTTGCGCGAGCTTTTGGCAAGTCCGTCCGCCTCTCTGATAATAGGGCAGCCGATTATTTCAATCGGTATATTCAAATCCTTAACCATTCTTTTTATAACGGCAAGCTGCTGAGCGTCTTTCTGACCGAAATACGCCCTGTTCGGTGCAACAATATTAAACAGCTTGCTCACAACGGTGCAAACGCCCCTGAAATGAATAGGTCTGCTTTTTCCGCAAAGCTCGGCTGTGGGTCCGTTCATATCAACAAAAGAACAAAAGCCCTCTTTATACATTTCTTCCGCCGCGGGATTGAAAATAAGATCAGCGCCCGCGGAATCGCAGAGCTTTTCGTCTGCCGCAAGATCTCTCGGATAGCTGTTGAAATCCTCAGAGGGCGCGAATTGCATCGGGTTCACAAATATGCTGACAACCGTTTTGCCGTTTTCGCTCACCGAGCGGTCGATAAGGCTTTTGTGCCCCTCGTGAAGATAGCCCATAGTGGGCACAAGCCCAACGGAAAGCCCTTCTTTTTTCCATTTTTCAACCTGCGCCCTTACTTCGCTTATTGTATGTACTGTTTTAATCATATTTGATCACTCTTTTTAATAAAGCCTTTCTATAACTGAATCGTCTATTTTGTATGTGTTTTCTTCAAGCGGAAAAGATGAATTTTTAACCTCTTCATCATATTTTTTAAATGCCGCTGTCATTATTTCGCCCACATTTGCATATCTCTTAACGAATTTTGGAGTGAAATCCGAAAACATTCCGAGCATATCCTGATAAACAAGCACCTGACCATCGCAACCCTTGCCTGCGCCTATGCCGATGGTGGGGATTTCAAGCCTTTTTGTAATCAGTGAGGCAAGCTTTTCGGGAACCGCCTCTATAACAACGCAGAAGGCTCCCGCCCTCTGCACAGCGAGAGCATCCTCAATCAGCTTTTTCGCCGCGTCCTCTGTTTTTCCCTGCACCTTGTTTCCGCCGAGAGCGTTAATCGACTGAGGCGTAAATCCGATATGGGCGCAAACGGGAATACCCGCGTCGGTAATAGCTTTTATCTGCGGGCAGACTTCGGCTCCGCCTTCCAGCTTTACTGCGTTTGCCCTGCCCTCTTTCATAAGGCGTCCGGCGTTTACAACCGCGTCGTAAACAGAGGTTTGATAAGACATAAACGGCATATCGGCAACCACAAGCGCGTTTTTAACTCCACGCGAAACGGCTCTTGTGTGATGAATCATATCCTCCATCGTAACGGAAACCGTGTCCTCATATCCAAGCATAACGTTTCCGAGGGAATCGCCCACAAGAATTGAGTTTATCCCCGCGCCGTCAATCAGCTTTGCGGTTGAATAATCGTAAGCGGTGAGCATAGAGAGCTTTACTCCCTCGCTCTTTGCCTTCGCGAATGATAAAACCGTGTTTTTCATTATATTCACCTACTCCTTACTTTGTGTTTATTTATTGTTAAGCAACGGGGAGTCGAACAAAATAGGTTCGGCTCTCCGTTGCTTAAGCAGCATTTCCAGCTTTTCATAATCGGCAAAAGGATATTTTTCCTTTGCAATCAGTATAAGCTCGGAGGAAAGAGCTTTGTATGCGTCTTTTATTCTTTCGCTGCCTTCAAGCGCCGCAAGATGCTTTTCAACAGTAAGAACATCGTTTCTGTCCACAGGGCCGGTAAGCGCAGCGGCGCAGCCTTTTTCCGTGAGGCTCTCAGCGTTGTTTAAAAACAGGGGATTTAAAGCAGCCTCGGCATCCCTGCCGCTGAACCCGCATTCACAAAGCAAACGGGCAGACATATGATAAAGCCCTATAACAAGATTGCTTGCCGTTGCAAGTGCGGCGTGATATTTGCATTTCTGAGCGGAGTCAATAATTTTATAAGGATTGTTCAATTCATCAAAAAGTCCCGTTATAACGCCGATTTTTTCTGCACTGCCCTGAATTGTGAAAAACGCTTTGTGCAGCTCCTTATACGAACTCTCCTTATCGTTTATCGCAAAAATCGGATGAACGGAATACGCGTATGCGCCGAGCGATTCGGCGTCCTCAAAAATATCAGACGATAAAGCGCCGCTGCAATGGCACAGTATTTTGTTTTTTACGCCGCAGGATTTAATCTGCCGCCATACCTCGCTTAAAGCTGAATCTGAAACGGTTACAAAAATAATATCGCTTTCACTTACAAGCTCGCCGATTTGTGAGCAGAGCTTGCTTTTTGTCAGCTCCGCCGCCATTCGGGCATTATCGGTATTTCTGCTGTAATATCCTGAAATTTTCTGATTTTTCGCATAAAAATAGCGGCCAAGAGATACTCCGACTCTGCCCGCACCGAAAAATCCTATTGATAATTTTTCTTCTTTCATCATACAATCCTCCTGTATCCGTTTAAAATCCCCCGCGCTCAGGCGCTTGGAGTTTATATACGGGAACGTATGAATAAAATATTAAAATATAGGCGCGGTACGGCTTCTTTCAAATACCATCCACCGATAATATACAATATAAAAAATAATTTGTAAAGTATTTAAAGGAAGTTTTTTCAAGCCGCGCGGCTTGCACTTGAATTTACGCGGTATGCAATTTATAATAATGAACGGGAGGAAACAAAGCATGGAAATGAAAAAATTTTGTCATATTATTTCTCTCGGTCATTTCTGCGGCGTTGCGCAGGAGCTTGAAAGATTGGGGCTCCGCGATGCAAGCTATCCGTTTGACTGGCTGATAACGCAAAGAGAATCGGTTGAAAAATTAATTAAAAACCGTTTTAAGGATTTTTTATCGTATGATTTATTGTATCAGGATTCGGAGCATCCGCAAATCTACAGGAACAAGGAATACGATTTCGGCGTCAGCTTTTACCACGATTTTTCAGGTTACATTCCTCTTGAAAAGCAGCTTGATGCGGTTACGGAAAAATACAACAGAAGAATAGACCGTTTTTATACCGCCATCAGCGAACCCACCCTCTTTATTCGTTATGTAAACAATGAAAGCGACGCCCTGTTTTACAAAATGAACTTTGAAAGATCCCTTAAATTTTTTAAATCATTTTGTCCGCAAAACGAGCTTATGCTCGTAATCGACAGCAAATATATGCTACCCCCCCCCGCGACGTTATAAAGCCGAATTTTATTATTCAATCATCCGAAAAGCGCAAATTTATTCCAAACATATTTTATGTTGAACGTGATGACGAAGATACTGTTGCGCGAAAATTCGCAGATAAAAATGACAAACTGCTCAAATATCTTAAAAGCGATGAAATCTATGATAAAGAAAAACGTGAAAAAAATTTGGCGGTTTACAGACAAAAGGAAAAAGCAAAAAAATCTTATTTAAACAAACTGAAAAATAAATTATCGGCGCCGCTCTCGGGCAAAATTAAAAAACCGTATATTCACAAAAACAGAATATAAAATAAAGTTTGTTTTCATACAAAAAATCTAAATATATTGTAAAATACACATCAAATTAAGTTGATTATATGTCAAATTTCTGTTAAAATAATATATCATATTTAATAAAAGGAGAAATCTTTATGGCTGAAGTTAAAGAAAAACAAAAAAAGTACATGAAGTTTTCAGAGATCATCACATTCGGCATAGGACTGTTCGGCGTTGCCTTGATGACAGGTTGGATGCCGGACTACACCGCCACTTTCTTTGCAGACTTCGCATTTAAGGGAAAAGGCTTTGATACGGGAACAATGTCAAACGCCATATCAACCGTTTTTCTTGTTGCCGGCTTTGTGGGCGCAGTCTGTGAGCTTGTTATAGGCTATCTCGTAGACCACACAAGAACACGGTTCGGCAAGGTTAAACCCTGGGTAGGCTTCGGTGTTATCCCGCTTGCGATTGTTTCGCTGCTTGTTTTTGTTGCGCCGAACACCAACTCACAGACAACGGCAATCATATGGATGTTTATTATTTACAGCTTATACACCGCTGTTTCCTGTGCCGTTGAAAGCCCGTCTAACTGTTTCGGTTCTCTTTGCTCTCCCGATCCGAGCGAACGTTCAACAGCTATTTCAATCGCCTCTTTCCTACGCTCCGTAGGTCAGTCGGGCGGTATGGTTGTTGTTATGGTTGTTGGCGCTCTTATGAAAGCGCTTATGGGCAAGCAGCAGTTTCAAAACGCCGAAGGTCAGGGTCTTGACCTTGTAATCTCAACAGCCGTCTGCGCGGTAGGTCTTGTTTTGTTTGTAATGATATTCTTTGCGAACAACAAGGAGCGCGTTCCGTTTACACAGGAAAAAATAAGCATTGCCGATTCGCTTAAAGTTGTTTTCGGCAACAAGAATCTTCTTATGGTCTCTCTGACAAAGCTCGCCGGTTTCGGCCGCGGCGTATACGGCACGGTTTCGCTTTACATAGCTGTTTATCTTCTCGGCTCAAAGGATTTAAAGCTTGCTCTTTTACTTCCGATGGGTATAGGCACGGCAGTTGGCACGCTGCTTGTAAACTTTGTTCTTAAAAAGTTTTCAACAAAGAAAACTTACATACTTTTCTGTATCTACGGCGCAAGCTCGCTTGCCATTCTTTATCTTGTTTCAAGCAAGATCGGCTTTAACAGCTCGCTCACAATACCGTTCCTTATCATCAATTTCTTCTGCGGTCTTCAGCACGGCAACACAAACACAACGCCAAACATTATGATTGCAGACTGCGTTGACGAAATTGAATATAAAACAGGCAAACGCCAAGACGGCGTTGCGTACGCGGGATACGGTCTTTTCTCCAAAATAGCTTCTGCGTTCACAAAAGGTCTCGGTCCCTGGCTTCTTTACACATGGTCGCAATACAAGGTTTCGAGTGACGCGAACGTTGCGTATGCCGCTCAGGCGCCGTCAACGCTCAACCGTTTGCTTATGATTTACACAATCATTCCGGCGATATTCGTTGTTCTTCAGATGGTTCCTATTTTCTTCTACGACAATGTCGGCAAAAAGAAAGAAATGATAACGGCAGCTCTTCAGGAGCGCCGCGCTGCCGCAAAAGCAGAATCGGAAGACGCCGCAGACGACGCGGCGGCAGAATAAACAGGGAGGTAATTGATAATGGCTAAAGAAAACAAAAAGTTCAATTACGGGCTCTATGCGGTTGCCACCTTTGCGATAGTAACCGCCGTCCTTGTTATAATCACAATATTCACCTTCAAAAGCAAATATCTTGCCTTTGACGAGGAAAAGATAGCCGTTAACTTCACCGATACCGTTACACAGAGAGGGGACGGTTACAACGCCTACAAATACACACTCTCCGCAAAAAGTGAAAAATACGGAGATTTTATCCGCATCAACTATATGTATCCGTTGATTTATCCCGGCTATGAGGTGGGTATGGATGATGAGGCGTTTGAGCAAATTAAGGAAAACGGACTTAATACCGACAAGCATAAATCCGAAACAACCATTAATGACGACGGAACGCTTGCAGGAACACTCGCAGACGAAATGTATCCCTACTACGTTGAGCTAATAAATCAATACGGCTGGGATGATTACGATTCCATTTATACGAATTATTTCAAAAAATTAATTGAAGTAAGGCATCAGATTTTCGGCGACGATTATCTTTCAGACGAAGTTATGTTCACCGCCATTGAATCAAATGTTTCCACATACGGAAATTCGCTTACAGGCACGGAGCTGGTGCTTGCGGAAGATGAAAAAACCGTTATTCAGGAACAGTCAACAGGCGTTTATCAAACCTTGTTCGGCGATGATTATAAGATGACAACCTCCGTTACCGGCGTTAACGACATTGATAATCTCGACGCCTATAAAGCCTCTCTTGACCCTGCGGTTCTTGAAACATACGGAATTTCGGCAGACGATATTTCCGACGCGAAATCCGTTGATCTTAACGTTACGCTTGAGGATGGCTCAACGGTTGCTAAGATAACGGTTTATGAGGCTAAAATCGGAAACACATGGTATGTTGATAACCTTTCAACAGACACCTCCGCCATTTACGCCATATCAAAATAAGCAATATCACAAAAACGGCGTGGCTTTTGCCACGCCGTTTCCATGTGTTATGTTTTCGCATTTACGGCAGAATTTTTATCAACCAAGAAATTCAAGAATTTGCCTGAATTCATTGCTCTGTCTGAATTCGTCGGAAAAATCATATTCATTCATCATTTTTTCGCGCATTCTTTCGCAAAATGTTTTTCCCTTCTTTTTCTTTGTAAATTCCATACCGTTAAACAAGAGCGAACTGCTTGTAACAGTCTGCGGCAGGCTGTCATATTTTTTTGAAAGCTCAGCGCAGGTTCTAAGATTTTTCAGTGCCTCCTCAGTGTTTCCGATTATGAAATACAAGCTGCCGAGTTGACCGTAACCATAAATAATGTGAACCCAGCTTTTTCTGTAATTTCCGTCTGTATAAACAGAATCAAGCACTGAAACAAGTGTCTTTATTGCCTCAATTTTAAATTCTGCGGAATCCTTGCCGAAATCAAAATCGGAGCAATAATTAATTACGGCACAACATAAAAGATACATAATTTCATCAATCGCATTACGGCACGCCTCGCGGTGCTTTTCTCCCGACGGATAGAGATATGTTGCGGCAAAATCGCCGCTGTTATACATATCGGGCATCTTATGAAGTATCTTTTCCATATCATCAAGCCCGAGCCCGCTGCCATCAACACGGCTCATACTTTTACAGTATGTTGCCATAAGCCGCTGTGCCCAAATTCTTATGCTGTCGTCTGTGCAGTAGTTGTCTATCCTGTCGTAAACAGACTGCACCTCGCGCAGGACAGCGGTTCCTTCTTGAAGACCTCCTTTTTCCGTAATCAGCGTCTCAAAATATCTGATTAAAAGCCTGAAATCGCCGGGAAACTCGTAAGCGGCTTTTTTCATAAGCTGAAGTGCTTTTGGAGTATCCGTGCCGTATAAAACATTGTATTTATTAATATAATCCTGAATTTTTGATTCATGCTCAAACTTGTCAACGCCGAGCAGATCATCGGTTGTAGTATTGAAAAACGACGCTATGGCGGGCAACATTTCAATATCGGGGCAGCTTTCTCCCCTCTCCCACTTGCTTACCGCCTGAAAGGATACTCCCAAAAAATCGGCAAGCGTTTCCTGAGTAATTGCTCTTTCGTTTCTCAGCTTTTTCAGATTTTCTCCTAAATAAATTTTCATAATATCACCTTAACAATTTATTCAGCGGCGCCTGCTGTACCTTAATGTTAACCTGTTTCGGGGTCAAAAGCAATAACTCTTCCGTTGAAAAAAACTAAACCGTTAATTGAAAAATTCAGTTATTCGTTTATACAGGAGAAACTGAATCTGTTTTGATTGCTATAAGCTTGATAACATAAAAAAACAATGATATAATTCACCGTAAAGCAGAAAGGAAACAAAATTTATGAGATTTATTCGAGGTATCTCCTCGGTGCAGTACAGAATCTGATAGCGGATTGCATCGAGTATAACAAGTTATCAGTTTGCTGCACCGTATCGTATCAAATAATGAAAAGGAGCAGTTAAAATGAACAAAAAAGAATTAATTGAAAGCTGGCTTGCAGTCTTTTTTTGTGATATAATAAGTTGAAATGAAAAAGAATATCACTGAAGTATATAACATTTGAAAAGATGTTTCCCGCCTCTAAGGCGGCGGGAAACACCTTTTTCTTTCAGCGGGAGTAATAATCTCCCGCTGAAACGGGCTGCGCCCTTTACAAATGTTGATGTTCGGGCGCTGCCCTCGATTAAATGCAGTGAGAGAAGAGTATCTAAAAACAAAAAAATCCTTATTATAATTCAAAAAGAGTAGAAGTTCATCATACACAAGTAATGATTGAAAAAACCACGTTTTTTAAGGGTGAAAAAAACAATGTCAAAAACAAAAAAAGTTATTTTAATATGTTTTTCAATATGTATTCTAATACCATTAATTATAATTCTTACAATTATTCTCAGTGCTTATACTGCTGACGGAATCATTGAGAAAGACGATGCTTCCATTGAGTATATTGAAGTGGATGATATTGATTATTACTTAGTAGATCAGAAGTCAGTAAATAAAAACTATTTTGATGAGGATACATATTACAGATTAACTGGTACGATTGTTTTTGATTTTGATAATATTGAAAAAGTAAAAATTTTCGATTTTAATCCTTTAATAAAATATGCAAAAATAGCTATAAATTCCGATAATGTTATTTATTGTGATTTGCTTAATGATGAATTTAAAGAATTAGGTTCAGATTTTTATGTATCGTATGGATTTAAACTTCCTGAATTTTCAGCCGATAACATATCAAAATTAGAAATTTTTGTGTATGATAATTCTGACGAGAGTAAATGCATCCCTTTATTGACTTTCAGCAGTCATGATGAAATAGATTATTTTTTGTCACACTATGAAGAATATATTTCAAATTATACTTCTGAGGAAACGGGAGCTTTTGAGTGTTATGTATATTACAACAATTACACTTTTGAAGAACAATTATATGAAGATGATTTGAAACACCTTTTAAAGCAATGATTCAAACTTTTCAAAATATAGCGGGTAGTATTTTGTTATAGTGATAGAAATTATTAAAACATTTAAATGTAACGTATAAATGTTCTGTTCTCATATAAAGGCGCTATAAAATGCCCGATTTTACAGGGTTTCTTTTTATTTTTGTTACTTGTGTGCTGCTTATACAACAATGCGTATAACTATTCAAATCGCCTATTTACTTACATATAATTCTTTATTAAATTTGACATTCATAAGTGTTAAAGCACACTTCACCAATTCTATCAATAAATTCACATTTCTCACCAGTGAATTTAAAGTCAAATTTTGTATAGAGTTTTTCAGCAGGCAAGTTGCCTTTAACTACATCAAGAATAATATTTTGATTTTTGCGTTCTTTGGCAATTTGAAATGATTTTTTAATCATACTTTCAGCTAAATGCTGTTTACGATACTGGGGATGAACAGTTAATAAATGCAAAGATAAATAATCATTATGATTTTCCACAGCCATTGCACCTATGATTTTGTTATCAAATACTGCTAGATACAAGTTTTTGTTGTTAATATGATTTTCTAAATCTTCAATGGAAGGATAATCGTCAATTTGCCATAATGGTGTATATTTTTCACTTTTCAATGAATCACATATAGCTCTATAAAATTCATATATCAAATTGAGTTCTTCAATTTTAGCAAGTCTGGTTTCAATATTCATAATTTATCCTCAAATTTAAATTGTTTTACAACATTTACTATAGAATAATTTGTTAAACCTTTCAATACACAAAAATATGGTTGAGGAACATAAGCAGAACCACGACATCATCTCCAAGGAAAAGAAAAACTGGTAAACATAGTCCCAACAAAACGTGTTTACTTCGATTTTTCTTTCACATACAACTCCCGCGGTTTTGAATTATTATGACTAAAAACGCTCCTGCAAGCAGGAGCGTTTTTGCATAAAGACTATCTCTTTGAGAACTGGGGCGCGCGGCGGGCGGCTTTGAGGCCGTACTTCTTTCTTTCCTTCATACGCGGATCACGCGTGAGGAATCCCGCCTGCTTGAGAGCAGGACGAAGTGACTCGT
>CANRMJ010000024.1 GCA_947631705.1 uncultured Clostridia bacterium | reverse complement strand
GCGGAACGGCGAGCATGAAACGTAGTCAAGTCCGATTTCATGGCAGAACTCAACCGAGCTCGGATCGCCGCCGTGCTCTCCGCAAATTCCGCAATGGAGAGCGGGACGGGTTGCCTTTCCGTTTTTAACAGCCATCTTCATAAGCTCGCCAACGCCAACCGTGTCGAGCTTGGCAAACGGATCCGCCTCAAATATCTTTGCGTCATAGTATGACTCAAGGAACTTGCCCGCGTCGTCACGGCTGAAGCCGAAGGTCATCTGGGTGAGGTCGTTTGTGCCGAAGCAGAAGAATTCCGCCTCTTTTGCAATGTCGCCTGCCGTGAGAGCGGCACGCGGAATTTCAATCATTGTGCCAACCTCGTATTTCATTTCAACACCCGCGGCGGCTATTTCCTCGTCTGCTGTTTTAACAACTATATCCTTAACGAATTTAAGCTCTTTTGTGTCACACGCAAGCGGTATCATAATTTCGGGAACGATGGCTTTGCCCGTTTCCTTTGAAACATTGATAGCGGCACGGATAACAGCCTTTGTTTGCATAGCGGCAATTTCGGGATAAGTTACGGCAAGACGGAGTCCGCGGTGACCCATCATCGGGTTTGTTTCGTGAAGAGAATCGCAAACCGCTTTCAGCTCGTCCGCACCCATGCCGAGTTCAGCCGCAAGCTCCGCGATCTCATCGTCTTTTTGAGGAACGAATTCGTGGAGAGGCGGATCAAGGAAACGAATTGTCATCGGGCGGCCGTCAAGCTCTTTATACATAGCCTCAAAATCGCCCTGCTGAAGAGGAAGTATTTCGTTGAGAGCCGCCTCGCGCGCCTCAACGGTTTTTGCAACGATCATCTTGCGGATGGATTTGATTCTGTCGCCCTCAAAGAACATATGCTCGGTGCGGCAAAGACCGATGCCCTCAGCGCCGAATTTAACTGCCTGAGCCGTATCTCTCGGATTATCGGCGTTTGTTCTTACTTTAAGCGTGCGGTAGCTGTCCGCCCAAGCCATAAAGCGGCCGAAATCTCCGCTGATAGAGGCGTTTACGGTGGGGATAGCCTCGCCGTAAATATTACCTGTGGAGCCGTCTATTGAAATATAATCGCCCTCGTTGTATTTCTTGCCGCCAAGCTCAAAATACTTTTCGTCTGCGTGCATTGTGATTTCGCCGCAGCCCGATACGCAGCAGGTGCCCATACCGCGGGCAACAACGGCGGCGTGAGATGTTGTGCCTCCGCGAACGGTGAGAATACCCTCAGCGGCAACCATTCCCTCTATATCATCGGGAGAAGTTTCAAGGCGAACAAGAACAACCTTTTCGCCGTTATCCGCCCAAGCCTTTGCGTCTGCTGCCGAGAATACAACCTTTCCGCAGGCCGCGCCGGGAGATGCCGCGATGCCCTTTCCGACGGGAACGGCCTTTTTAAGAGCGGCTGCGTCGAACTGATCGTGAAGAAGTGAATCAAGCTGTTTCGGCTCAACGCGGAGAACAGCCTCTTTTTCGTCTATCATACCCTCGTCAACAAGGTCAACGGCAACTTTAAGAGCAGCGGCAGCCGTTCTTTTTCCGTTACGCGTCTGAAGCATATAGAGCTTTCCGTTTTCAATCGTGAACTCCATATCCTGCATATCCCTGTAGTGGTTTTCAAGGTTCATTGCAATATCGTGGAACTGTCTGTAAACCTGCGGCATATCCTCTTCGAGCTTTGCAATGGGAGAGGGGGTGCGAACGCCTGCAACAACGTCTTCGCCCTGAGCGTTGATGAGGTATTCTCCGTAAAGACCCTTTTCGCCTGTTGCAGGGTTACGCGTGAACGCAACGCCTGTGCCGGATTTCATATTGAGGTTTCCGAAAACCATGGGCTGAACGTTTACGGCTGTGCCCCACGAATAGGGAATATCGTTCATACGGCGGTAAACGTTTGCGCGGGGGTTGTCCCAAGAACGGAAAACAGCCTTAACAGCCTCCATCATCTGAACCTTGGGATCGGTTGGGAAGTCCACGCCTTTTTCCTGCTTATAGAATTCCTTGAAAAGACGAACGAGCTCTTTCATATCGTCTGTATCAAGGTCAACGTCAAATTTAACGCCTTTCTTTGCCTTAACCTCGTCAATAATAACTTCAAATCTTTTCTTTGAAAGCTCCATAACAACGTCTGAAAACATCTGAATGAAACGGCGGTAGGAGTCATAAACAAAGCGGGCAAACGAAGGATCGGGATTGCCTTTGATAAGACCGGCGGCAACCTCGTCGTTAAGACCGAGATTCAAAATAGTGTCCATCATACCGGGCATTGAGGCGCGGGCGCCGGAACGAACGGAAACAAGAAGAGGACATTCGGGATCGCCGAACTTTTTCTCGTTGATTTTTTCGATTTTTTCAAGATATTCGTAAATTTCGGCCTCGATTTCGGGAGCGATAACCTTGCCGTCGTCATAGTAACGGGTGCACGCCTCGGTTGAAATCGTAAAGCCCTGCGGAACAGGCATACCGAGTCTTGTCATCTGAGCAAGGTTGGCGCCTTTGCCGCCGAGGAGTTCTCTCATGGTTTCATCGCCTTCGGAGAACAGGTAAACGTACTTGTGACTCATAAATGAGTACCTCCTAAAAAATTTTAGTTATACCTTAGTGAATTACCGCGGTATATCGCGGTAGTATTATATCACACAAGTCTTAAAAATACAAACAAATTTTTGTAAAATTTGATAATATTGGAAAATATGTTGAAAATCGGGCGTATTTCGTGCATAATTTAATCGGGGGCAACGCCCGAACATCAACATTTGTTAAGGGCAACGCCCGTTTCAGCGGAAAATGACACTCACGCTGAAAGAAAAAGATGTTTCCGAAACCTCAGAGGTGGGGACATCTTTTAAAATGTTACAAATAATAACTACAAAAAAAGGAGAAAACACAATGAAATGTGCTGTTATTCTTGCCGGCGGCAAGGGAACAAGAATGAAATCGGACGCACCCAAGGTTATGTGCAGCGTTCTTTTTCAGCCCATGCTGCATTATGTTATCCGCGCCGTTAAGGAGGCGGGCTGTGAAAGCATTTGCGTTGTAACGGGTTATAAACACGAGGTTGTTGAGGAATATCTTTCTCAAGACATAGAAACGGCTTATCAAAACCCGCAGCTCGGCACAGGTCACGCCGTTATGACGGCGCGCTCGTTTGTTGAAAAGCATATCGGCGATAAAATTTTGATTTTAAACGGCGACGGACCTCTTATGGACGCCGAAACAATAAACGCCGCCTATGCTTATCATGAGGAAAACGAAAACGCCGTTACGCTTGTTTCGGCAATTGTGGACGACACGGAGGGCATCGGACACATAAAACGCGATGAAAACGGAGCTCTTCTGCGCATTGTTGAACACAAGGACGCAACGGAAGAGGAAAAGAATATCAAAGAATCAAACGCCGGAGTTTACTGGTTCAACGGCGAAAGCCTTCTTTACGCGATATCAAACATCAAAAACAACAACGCCCAAAAGGAGTATTATCTTACAGACAGTATTGAAATTTTGCTGAAAAGCGGCAAAAAAGCGGGAGCGTTCGTCTGCGAAAACAGCGAAGCCGTGCTCGGCGCAAACGACAGGCGGCAGTTAAATATTCTGAACACGATTATGCGAAGAAATATAAACGACGCGCATATGATAAACGGGGTGGACATCCCGTGCACGGACGGCGTTATGATAGGCGCGGACGTTAAAATCGGGCGCGGCACTTCAATTCTGCCGAACACGATTATACTCGGAAACACGGTTATCGGCGAAAACTGCACAATAGGACCCAATTCCTATATTAAGGACGGCAGGATCGGCAACGGCGTTGTTCTTGACAATGTTCGCCTTACAGACAGCGAGGTAGAAGACGGAGCGGACTGCGGCCCGTTTGTTCATATAAGAGCCGGAAGTAAGCTCTGCAAAGGCGTTCATATCGGCGATTTTGTTGAGGTTAAAAATTCCGTTGTGGGAGAAGGCACCAAATGCGCCCATCTGACATATATCGGAGATTCGGACGTTGGCTCAAACGTTAATTTCGGCTGCGGCACGGTAACGGTGAACTACGACGGAAAAAATAAGCACCGCTGCAAGATAGGAAACAACGTTTTTCTCGGCTGCAACACAAATTTGATTGCGCCTGTTGAAATAGGTGATTTCGCCTTTACCGCCGCCGGCTCAACCATAACGGATAACGTGCCCGAAAACGCGCTTTCCATCGCCCGCGCAAAGCAGGTGAACAAAGAGGGCTGGGTGAACGAGAAAAAGCCGTATAAAAATATGTAATCACTTTAATAAACGGCTTGAACGGTTGAAGCAATAAACAGCATACGGCTTTCGGCGGCGCGTGCGCGCAAGTGCGTGCGCCGCGCGGAATAAAATGAGCTTAAAAGCAAGGCAAAAAATGGCGTTAGGTGCGGAAAACCGGTTATTTAAGGCTATTAGGTTCGGCTCTTCGTTGCTTAAGCAACGGAGAGCTGAACCTATTTTGTTCAATTCTCCGTTGCTTATCATTTTCAGTTAATTGATAGGCTGCGGCAATAAAAATAAAACAAAATATAAATAAAAAAGGTTTTAATAAAAGGTGTGATAGAATCGTTCTCAGGTCGGAAATAGATCGAAAAACGCACGCGCGCGGTCAAAACAAAAAGCGTGCTATAATATTCTTTGAACCGACAGCATTTCTTACGGAGGTTGAAAAATGGACGAGAACATTACACTTTCCCCAGAATTTGAGCATTTGCTCGCTATACTGGACGGCGACCGATCCGGCAACCCGTCGTCACAGTATGAGCTTGCGGTTCTGCTTTTGAAAACAGGGACATTCGAAAACAAGAAAAAGGCGGTTGTGAAACTTCGGGCTCTTGCCGGCGGAGGATACACCACATCGCAAACAAACGCCCGGTTTATGCTGGGGGTGTGCTATGAAAACGGCTTTGGCGTTTCCAAAAGCTATCAGAGCGCTATCAGTTGGTATAAAAACGCCATCAGCAATATTTATAACGATATGACCGAAAATCCCGATCCCATCAGCGAGCGGGGAATCAAAAGACTTACCGAATTGACAGAAGGCAAAGATTTTGACGAGGCGCTGGACGAAATTCTTTTTGGCAAAATCTCGGACGAGAGCGTTGCTTGCGTCACGGACTCGGCGGAAGCGGGCGACATGGAGTCGCAGGAGTATCTTATGGATCTGTATCGTCTTGGCACAAGAGATGTTCCCGAAGATAAACAAAAAGCCATGTACTGGGCGCAAAAGGCAGCCGAAAACGGAAGCACAAATGCGATGGAGTATGTAGCGGATCAATACTATTTCGGCAGCCGCGTTGAAAAGAATGTCTCTTTGGGGCTGTATTGGTACGAAAAGGCGTCACGGAACGGCTCAAAAGACGCTCCGGGCGCGATCGCGCGTCATTTAGAAGCTCAAAAGCGCTATAAAGAGGCCGCCGCTTGGTATCGAATGCACGCCGAACGGGAAATCAAGTATCGCGGCCGGCGGCTGGAAAAATGATCCGAATCTGCCGGCGGAGAAAACATAAAAACAAAAAGGGGGTGATCACAATGGAACTGAAAGATGTATCGACCAAAAAATTGGTGAAAGAACTGGCGAAACGGGAAGGCGTGGAGCTGCTTTCGGTCGAACCGTACGAGCCTTACAGCATCACCGCAGGCGGGCAGACGGTAAGCGACAGCGGCCCGGTGGTGATTTTGCGGATCTGGGACTGAACCAATCGGTGAATATCACCGAAAACTTACTATAAAAACAAAGGAGAAATTAAAAATGAATAATTTGCAGGATTTACATTCTCTCGTGTCGGAACTCGAATCCGAGTATGATGAGAAAAAACAAATTCAAATTTTGGAACAGATTGGTAAATTGCTTCTTACGCAATATGAAATCCGAATTGACGCTGAAAATATCATTCAGCCGCTGCGCGTGGAGGCATATTATTATCCGTTCCTTGAACCGCACAAGTTTTGCGACCCCTGTGCGCATCCGAGCAGCAGAAAAATCGGTGCGTTTGGTAAACTTTATTTTATTGAGAATCAGTTTGGATATCCCGGAGTAGATTTGTGCCTATCGCAGGGGGACTACTATCTTTCTTTCTTGATTAAAAACTCCCAAATCGGTGATAAGTGCTTTAAGCAAATGGACTTGTACGATCGTTTCAGCGATCGGTGGAAGGAGATCGAAGCTTCTGCCGGCGTACTGCAAAAAAGACCGGAACCTCTGATTGATGTTCCGGTGTTTAGCACTTCAAGAGTAGGGCTGAATACAGAAGGAACGAAATTCGCACATGCGCCGTTAGCATTCGTGATTGAGATCAATCGAAAAGAGAACGGAAAATCCATTTTCGATTGGGAAAACGGATATGGAAAAACACGCGCCGTCGCCGATTATATGATGCGCTACCCGGAGGAAAACCGCAGAGCACAATGCAAAAAGCTGATCGGATACAATTCGAATGAAGTTTTGAATACCTTAAAAGGGCTGGAACATAAGGGATGATTTATTTTTCCTCCCTCTTGCTCTCCACCCCCGCCTACGTTCCGGCGGCAAGGCGGCTGTTTGACGCGCTGGATTCACAGAACATTGAATATCGACTGCTCGACGGTGCAAAGGACATCTGGTTGCGGGACTTTATGCCGGTGCGCACCAAATCGGGGAAATATGTATCTTTCCGCTATGAGCCGAGCTATCTTGCGGGCGCGCCGGAAATTCGCACGGATTTTCGGAGTGAAATTGCCACACATTTTCCGTTGGAAAGGCTTGTCTATTCCGATATCAATTTGGACGGCGGAAATATCGTGTTTTCCCCCTCGCGGGAAATCGCCGTTATCAGCGACCGTGTCTTTTCGGAAAATCCGAACGTTTCCCGCTTTGCGCTCGTCGGGGAGCTCGAATCGCTTTTGGAGGCGCGGGTGATCCTTATCCCGTCGCTTGCGTCCGACATGACGGGTCACGCCGACGGAATGGTGCGGTTTTTGGACGAACACACGACGCTCGGAAACGGCACGCCCTATAAAAACGGGCTGGAACAAAAAATCGCGCGAACGCTGAAATCAAACGGGATCGACGCCCTCGATTTTCCCTATTTCTCCTCTCCGAAGGACAGCGCCGTCGGCTGTTATCTCAATTTTCTGGAAACGGAAAAGGCGATATTTCTGCCGGTTTTCGGCGCGCCGGAGGATGAAAGCGCCGTCAAAAGAGCGACCGAACTGTTTTCAAAGCCGGTGGTGCCGGTTGTGCTGAACGAAATCGCAAAAGAAGGGGGCTGCCTGAATTGCATAAGCTGGGAACGGGAAGTACAGATGCCGTCACGAATCGGCTGATTCTCAGACCGCCGAACGAATGCTACGTCGATTTGGGTTGTTGGAAATTTTTTCAATATTAAAAGCACGGAGAATAATAAATGTATTATACTTTGGTGAAGGATTTACTCATTCAGCATTTTGGAGAACCGAAAAACTCGCTGACACTCGGCAGCTCCGCAAAAGAAAAGCCCCGGCTTTAATATTATACTTTGGAAAATGAAAAGGAGATTTCCGATCTTTGCGAGTTTTTTGAAACACAGTCGTCCAACCGCAAAATAAAGCTGCCTGTATTGAAACAAACCTTTTCAAAAAAAGGAAGGCCGCAATGCGCGTGCCTTGAAAAACAGGATAATGGGCACTGTATATATTTATGAAGTTATCGGGGTGACATATAAACCTTACAGAGGAAAAATCACAGCGTCTCTTGAGCTTGGAAAGATACCGACAATCAGCTTATTCGATCGCAGTCCGCATTTTTACGACTGTTGGGAAAAAAGTTGGTTTAACCGCGAACATATGCCGCAAAACCGCAGAGAGGGTTTTTCCTATCGGATCAATAAAGCGCTGAAAACCGGCATGCAATTTCGGTCGTTTTCAGCAGACTTTTTCTTTGCCGTTGCGCAGGCGGAATAAAATGAGCCTAAAGGCAAGCAAAAAACCTCCCTTTCGGGAGGCTTTGTTTTTTATTGTTATTCTTCTTCGGTTGAAAGGAGCATTCGGTCGTTATCAAGCTCGCCGCCGCTTGTGAGCTTGAATTTTTCAAGCAAATCGGCAGTTGTGAGCTTTTTCTTTTCCTCGCCGCTTACGTCATAAATGATTTTGCCGTCGTTCATCATAATAAGCCTGTTGCCTATCGCGATAGCATCTTTCATATTATGGGTAATCATTATTGTTGTCAGGTTATCCTTTTCAACAATTTCGGCGGTGAGTTTAAGCACCTTGTGCGCCGTTTTGGGGTCAAGCGCCGCCGTGTGCTCGTCAAGCAAAAGCAGCTTAGGCTTTTTCAGCGTTGCCATCAGCAACGTGACAGCCTGGCGCTGACCGCCCGAAAGCAGCCCCACCTTTGAAGTGAGCCTTGACTCAAGACCGAGATCAAGCGATTTCAAAAGCTCCGTATAGCGGGCTTTTTCCTTTTTTGAAACGCCGGGGGCAAGTGTTCTTCTTTTACCTCTGCGAGAGGCAAGAGCAAGATTTTCCGCTATCTGCATATCCGCGGCGGTGCCCGTCATCGGGTCTTGAAAAACCCTTCCGAGAAATTTTGCCCTTTTGTATTCGGGCAGAGCGGTAACGTCTTTTCCGTCTATAACTATTGAGCCGCAGTCTACGGGATAAACGCCCGCAATCATATTGAGCATTGTTGATTTTCCGGCGCCGTTTCCGCCTATAACCGTTACAAAGTCGCCCTCTTTCAGCGTTAAATCTATTCCGTTTAGAGCGTGCTTTTCATTAACAGTGCCCGGATTGAACGTTTTGTATACGCCTTTTATTTCAAGCATTCTGCTCACCTCCGGTTCTCTTTACTCTTTTAGCCGAAACTTTGCCTCTCCAATACGGAATACCGAGGAAGAGTGCAACAACAAGCGCCGAGAAGAGCTTTAAGTCGTTTGCATTCAGACCGAGCCGCAGTACGAACGTTATTACAAAATAATAAATAACGCCGCCTATTATGCTTGCAAACAGCTTGAGAGCAAAATTTTTGAAGAGCTTGCCGAAAATAACCTCGCCGATAATAACTGCCGCAAGACCGATAACGATAGCGCCTCTGCCCATATTAACATCGGCAAAGCCCTGATACTGGGCGAGCAGCGCGCCCGAAAGCGCAACGATTCCGTTTGAAAGAACAAGCCCTATAATCACGTTTACGTTTGTGTTTATTCCGTTTGCGCGCGACATTGCCATATTACAGCCCGTGGCTCTGATGGAGTGGCCGAGCTCCGTGCCGAAAAACCAATAGAGAACGGCTATAACGGCAACGGCGAAAATAAGCCCGACAACAAGAGATTTCGGAATGTTACCGAGAGAAACAACAAGATGATAATTTCTGGAGCTTACGGTTTGATTTGCCTTGCCGCCGAGAATACGCAGATTGATTGAGTAAAGAGCAAGCTGGGTGAGTATTCCCGAAAGAATCGGCGGAATTCCGAAACCGGTGTGGAAAATACCCGTTGCAAGACCCGCAACGCAGCCTGCAAAGAAGGCGAGAACCATCGCAAGATAAACGTTCATTCCGCTTGTTACGCAAAGCGCAAGCACCGCGCCGCCCGTGCCGAGCGTGCCGTCTACCGTTAAATCGGCAAAGTCAAGCACACGAAAGGTTATGTAAACACCTATCGCCATAAGACCCCAGATAATGCCCTGCGCCGCCGCACCGGGGAGCGCAGATAAAAAAGACATCATAGTTTTATCCTCCGAACAAGATAGAGATATAACCGAACGAAAGCCGTTCCCTCAATACAAAGGGAGCGCGCTTTCGTTTTTCCTTAATTAAAGTATTTAAAAGGCAACGGAGAGCCGAACGCCGTTTGCTTGATTCTCCGTTGCCTGAGCATAATAAAATAAGTTGATATATTTAAGCAACGGAGAGCCGAATGCCGTTTGTTTAATTCTTCGTTGCTTACTCAGCCGTCATATCAATTGCTTCGTAATCCGCGGGAATTGTGATGCCGAGAGCCTGTGCGCGGGATTCAACATACTTCTTGGTGAGGTCGTTTGCATAAGCTATTTCCATATCTCCGGGGTTTGTGCCCTCCGTGAGGATCTGAGCAGCCATTTCGCCAGCCTTGTAACCGATGCTGTAGTAGCTTATTGAAAGAGTTGCAACGCCGCAGCCCTTAACGATACCCTCTTCACCGGCGATAACGGGAATGCCGGCGGGTTCAACGATTTCGTTAACTGTTGATGTTGCGGAAGCAATCGTGTTGTCTGTGGGGATATAGATAACGTCTACTTCGCTGCACGCCTGTGTTGTGATTGACGCAATCTCGTTTGAATCGGCGCAGGTGTAAACCTTAACTTCAAGACCGTTTGTCTTGAGAGCGTCTGTAATAACGTCCGCCTGATACTTAGAGTTCGGCTCGGCTGAGCAATAGAGGATACCAACCGTTTTTGCTGCCGGGCAAAGCTCCTTTACCATAGCCGCCTGATCCGCAAGAGGAGCAAGATCGGCTGTGCCCGTTACGTTTAAGCCGGTTTTTCCTGTCCAGTCGGAAATCGAAAGAGCCGTTGCGTAGTCTGTGATTGATGTTGCAACAATCGGTATTGTGCTTGTGCTCTGAACGGCAGCCTGAAGAGCGGCTGTGGCATTCGCCATAATAAGATCAACGCCGTCTGCAACAAACTGGTTTGTGATTGTTGCGCAGGTGTTTGAATCTCCGCCCGCGTTTTGCTCTTTGAATTCAACATTTTCTTCACCGAGTTTTTCAACAACAGCCTCTTTAAAGCCTCTTGTTGCCTCGTCGAGAGCTTCGTGCTGAACCAGCTGGCAGATACCTATTGTGTAAGTGTCCTTTGATGAGGAGCAGCCCGCAAAGCACGAGCAGATAATTATTGCCGTAAGCAGGAGCGCGGCAATTCTTTTGATTGACTTTTTCATCATTTTTCTCCTTATAAATATGTATTTACTCTAACGCTTTTAAGCGTTAAAGCATAAAATGGTACAAATTTATATTATCACATATAAATTACGCTGTCAAACGAAAACGGCGGCAACAGAATGTTTTTGTTTCTTTTTACCAAGTGAGCAGCCGTTCATTTGTGCATTATTAATGGATTAAAAAGCCAAAACCGCTGTTGTTGCGGCAAATATAAGATTTGCTTATATCAAGCCGAGTTCCGATTTTTTCGGCTGTCCGTTGCCGAAAATTCCGCCGTTTAATAAAAAAGGCGCCTGAGCATTAAAGAAGGTCGGCAATATTGTAAATCAAATCTTTTGATTTTTCCCATCCGAGGCAGGGATCGGTTATTGATTTGCCGTAAACGCCCTCCTCGATTTTTTGGCAGCCGTCCTCAATATATGATTCAATCATAAAGCCCTTTACAAAACGCTTTAAATCGCCGCTGTGGCGCATGGAGTGGAGCACCTCTTTTGCGATTCGTATCTGCTCCAAATAATTTTTGCCGCTGTTTGAATGGTTTGTGTCAACTATAACGGCGGGATTTTTAAAGCCGCGCCCGCTGCCGTACATATTATAAAGCGTTATCAAATCCTCGTAATGGTAATTAGGGTGGCAGATCCCGTGCTTATCCACACCGCCGCGCAGAATGGCGTGCGCAAGCTCGTTTCCGCGGGATTCAACCTCCCAGCCGCGGTAAATAAAGGTGTGGCCGCTCTGTGCCGCGGTGATTGCGTTCAGCATAACGCCGTAATCGCCGCTTGTGCCGTTTTTCATTCCGCACGGAACGTCCATACCGCTTGCCGTTAGGCGGTGATCCTGATTTTCAACGCTTCGCGCGCCCACCGCCACGTAAGACAGCAAATCGCTTAAATAGCGATAGTTTGAGGGATAGAGCATTTCGTCGGCGCAGGTGAGCCCGGTCTGCTCTATCGCCTTTGCGTGGAGCGAGCGAACGGCAATTATTCCGTCGTACATATCGGGCACGCCGTCAGGGTCGGGCTGGTGCATCATACCCTTGTAGCCCGCGCCGGTAGTGCGGGGTTTTCCCGTGTAAATGCGTGGAATGATGATGATTTTGTCCCGAACCTCGCTCTGAACAACGGCAAGGCGGGAAACGTAATCGAGCACGCTCTCCTCCCTGTCTGCCGAGCAAGGGCCTATGATGAGCAAAAATTTATCGCTTTCGCCCTTGAACACGCTTTCTATTTCCCTGTCGCGCCGTTCTTTTGTTTCCGCCGCCGTTTCGCTGAGGGGAAAGAGCTCTTTAACCTCTTTCGGTATTGGCAGCTTGCGCAGAAAGCGCATATTTTTCATTGAATTGTCATCGGTGATTTCCATAATTTTATACCTTTTATCTTGTTGAAAAAATCAGATTTTGTTAAGAGCCTGCCGAATATCGTCTATTATGTCGTCCGCGTCCTCTATTCCGCAGGAAAAGCGCACAAGGTCGGGTGTTACGCCGCATTCCTCAAGCTCTTTATCCGAAAGCTGGCGGTGAGTTGTGGAGGCGGGGTGCAGGCAGCAGGTGCGCGCGTCTGCAACGTGGGTAACGATTGCGGCAAGGCGCAGACTGTCCATAAACACCGTTGCGGCGGGTCTGCCGCCCTTTATTCCGAATGAAACAACGCCGCAAGTGCCGTTTGGCATATATTTTTCGGCAAGCCCGTGCTGGTCGTCATCATCAAGCATAGCGCATTTTACCCATGTGATTTTGTCGTTTTTCTTTAAAAATTCGGCAACCTTTTTCGCGTTTTCACAGTGGCGCGCCATTCTTAAATGAAGTGTTTCAAGCCCTACGTTTAAAAGAAACGCGTTTTGAGGAGCCGGAATTGAACCCAAATCCCTCATAAGCTGAACAGTTGCTTTCGTAATATACGCCGCTTTGCCGAAATCCTTTGAATACGTCAGTCCGTGATAGCTTTCGTCAGGCGTTGTAAGACCGGGGAATTTATCGTTTTGCTCCCAGTTGAAATTGCCGCTGTCTACTATCGCGCCGCCTATTGTTGACGCGTGACCCTCCATATATTTTGTGGTGGAGTGAGTAACGATATCGCACCCGAATTCAAACGGACGGCAGTTTACGGGCGTCGCGAACGTGTTGTCTATAATAAGCGGGATCCCGCTTTTGTGCGCCGCCCTTGCAAACACCTCTATATCAAGGATATCAAGGCTCGGATTTGAAATCGTTTCGCCGAAAATGCATTTTGTGTTCGGCTTAACGGCGGCAAGCAGTTCTTCCTCGGTTGCCGTGGGAGAAACAAACGTGAAATCTATTCCGAGCTTGCGCATTGTAACGTTGAAAAGGTTAAACGTGCCTCCGTATATAGCGGAGCTTGAAATAACGTGGTCGCCCGCATGGGCTATGTTGAAAACCGCGTAAAAATTCGCCGCCTGCCCGCTTGAGGTGAGCATTCCCGCAACGCCGCCCTCAAGCATTGCAATTTTCTTTGCCGCAAAATCGCAGGTGGGATTTTGCAGCCTCGAATAGAAATATCCTGATTTTTTAAGGTCAAACAGATCTCCCATTTCTTCGCTGGAGTCGTATTTGTAGGTCGTGCTCTGAATAATCGGCAAAACCCTCGGCTCGCCGTTTTTAGGCTCGTAGCCGCCCTGAACGCAAATCGTGTCTGTTTTCATAAATCACCGTAGCCTTTCCGCCGCAAACAGTTATCGGATATTTTCCGCGCGCCCTGTTGCAGCCGATAAGGCGCAATGCGGAAATTATGATTAAAGAGTTTTTATTTGTTGTTTAAGAAATGAGGCATAAGCGACGGGCCGAAGTCTATAAATCTGCCCGTTTCCTCCGCCGTTTCCTCGTTTATTGTGGCAACGCCCTCCGTTTCGCCGTTTTTGTGATAAATAAGATACGGCACAGGATCGCTCGCGTGCGTTCTCGTAACAATCGGCGTGGGGTGGTCGGGGAGCACCATAATTTTGTAGTCGTCGTATTTTTTGAGCCCCTCAAACAGTATCGGCAAAACACGTTCGTCTATCAGCTCAATGGAGCGAACCTTGTTTTCCGGCTCGTTTCTGTGTCCGCATTCGTCGGGAGCCTCAAAGTGAACGTATGCAAGATCGTTTCGCTCAAGAAGATCCAGCGCGGCGCGCGCCTTGCCCTCAAAATTAGTGTCTAAATATCCCGTGGCGCCCTCAACACAGGCAACCTCCATCTTTGCGCAGCCGCCGATGCCCTTTATCAGATCCACCGCCGAAACAACGCCGCCCTTGATTCCGAAGAGCTCCTCAAACGGCGGAAAGGACGGTCTTGTGCCCTCGCCCCAAAGCCAAATCGAGTTTGCGGGGCGCCTGCCGTTTGCTTTTCTTGCGAGATTAACGGGGTGGTCTTTCAGAATGTCATATGATTTTTTCATCATATCCAAAAGCGCCGCGGCGTTTTTGTGGGCGGGCAGATGATCCGTTATTACTTTTCCCGTTATATCGTGCGGAGGAGTCAGAGAGCCGAGATCGGTAGTGCCGTTTGACCAGATAAGGCAGTGGCGATAGGACACTCCCGCGTAAAAACGAAACGTGCTGTTTCCCAAAGCGGAGTCAACCGCCTTGATCAGCTCCGCCGCCTCCTCTGTTGAAATATCGTCGGCACAGTAATCCTCTATCGTTTTTTCCTCATACGGCTTTGAATCCTCCGAAAGCGTTACAAGATTGCAGCGCAAAGAAACGTCCGTAGGTTTCATATCTATTCCGATAGACGCGGCCTCAAGCGGACTTCTGCCGGTGTAATATTCGGCGGGGTCAAACCCCATAACGCTCATATTCGCTACGTCTGAGCCGGGCTTAAGACCGGGCGCGACCGTTCGCACAAGGCCGACCTCTGCGCGCTGAGCGAGATAATCGAGATTGGGTTTTTCGGCAGCCATCATAGGCGTTTTGCCGCCAAGAGCCGGAACGGGGTAATCTGCCATTCCGTCATATAAAAGAACAACGTATTTCATAAATTATGTTCTCCTCCTGATTTGAATTTGCGCCGCGCGGCGCGTTGTTTCCCCTTTTTGCGGGAATATATTATGTGCTATTTAAAATATGCTACGCCGCTTTCAAAAATTCGCATATCCTTTTCAAACGGCACGTTCGCATAGAGGCTTTCGCCCTTTCTTTCGCAGTGGCCCATTTTGCCGAAAACGCGTCCGTCGGGCGAAGTTATGCCCTCAACTGCGCAGACGGAGCCGTTTGGATTAAACGGCATATCGGCGGCGGGTTCTCCCTGCGGTGTTACATACTGCGTTGCCACCTGACCGTTTTCTATCAGCTTTTTCATAACGCCGCTGTCCGCAACAAATCTGCCCTCGCCGTGAGAAATCGGAACGGCGAAAACGTCTCCCGCTTTAACTTCGGAGAGCCACGGCGATTTTGTGCTTGAAACGCGCGTGTATGCCACGGAGGAAATATGCCTTCCTATCGTGTTGAACGTGAGGGTGGGGTCGGTCGGCTTAATTTCGGTTATTTTGCCGTAGGGCACAAGACCGAGCTTGATAAGAGCCTGAAAACCGTTGCAGATGCCGAGCATAAGACCGTCGCGGCAGTTGAGCAGCTTTTCAACAGCCTCTTTGACCCGCGGATTTCTGAAGGTTGTGGCAATAAATTTGCCTGATCCCTCGGGCTCGTCGCCGCCGCTGAATCCGCCGGGTATCATAATTATTTGGCTTTCTCCTATTAATTTAACCATTTTGTTTGTTGTTTCGTTGATCGCGGAGGGAGAAAGGTTGTTAACAACGAGTATTTCCGGCTCGGCTCCCGCCTTTTCAAACGCGCGCGCCGAATCAACCTCGCAGTTTGTGCCCGGAAAAACGGGGATAAACACTTTAGGTCTTGCAACCCTGTTTTTCGCAATGAAAATGGAGCGCTCGCCGTAAAGAGGAACGTCGCAGGGCATAGCGGCCTTAATTCTGCTGTATGTGGGAAATACTTTTTCAAGCTTTTCGGTCCACGCGCCTATGAGCTCGTCAACCGTCATCACTTCTCCGTCTATAATAAACACGCCGTTGGCGTTTACTTTTCCGAGCTTTACAGCGTGATTTTTCGCGCCGTTCACACCGCTTGAAATAAATCCGATTTCGTGTTCGGACGGGATTTCAACAACGATATTGCCCTGCTTTGCCGCAAAGAGCGTTTCCTTGTTAAGCTTTTGTTCAAACGTAAAGCCGTGCTTGTTGCCGAACGCCATTTTGCAGACGCAGGCGGCGGCTCCGCCCTCTTTAACAACGCTTGCGGAAAGGATATCGCCGTTTCTTATTCCGCGATAAACCGATTTCATAAGCAGCATTGCCTTGTTGTAATCGGGCAGCCCCGTTTCCTCAATAACGGGGATCTCAAGCATATAAACATTTGAGCCTGTGCGCTTAAATTGAGCGGAAACCGTTTTTGAGGCTTCGCTCATTCCGACCGCGAACGAAACAAGCGTGGGCGGAACGTCAAGCTCGTTGAATGAGCCGCTCATACTGTCTTTGCCTCCGATAGACGGAGTTTTGTAGCCCATTTGAGCCGTTATCGCGCCGAGCAGAGCCGCGGCGGGCTTGCCCCAGCGCTTTGGATCGTTGTTAAGTCTTTCAAAATATTCCTGGAATGTGAGCCTTGCTTCGGCGGGATCGCAGCCTACGCAGGCAAGCTTCGCAAGCGATTCGGTTACGGCAAATGCCGCCGAATGGAACGGGCTGCGGCGCGAGAACGCGGGAATAAAGCCGTAGGACATAACAGTTGCCGTGTCCGTTTCGCCTTTTAAGAGCGGTATTTTCGCAACCATTGCCTCCTCTGGGGTAAGCTGATATGTGCCCGCGTAGGGCATAAGCACCGTTGCGGCGCCGATAGAGGAATCAAATCTTTCAACAAGACCCTTTTGGCTGCAAACCTCAAGTCTTTTAAGATTTTCTTTTAAAGCCTCGGCGTTCGTTTTGCCGCGCAATGCCTCGGGAACGAAACTTCTGTAATCATTTTCTCCGTCAACGGCGGCAATAACAACGTCCGCGTGCTGTGTAACGCCGTTTGTGTTCAAAAAATCACGGCTTATATCAACAATTTTATCTCCGCGCCATGTCATAACAAGACGGTTTGCAGACGTAACCTCGGCAACGGGCGTTGCCTCTAAATTTTCCTCGTTTGACAAGGCGATGAATTTGTCTGTGTTTTCTCTGTCAAGCACAACCGCCATTCTCTCCTGCGATTCGGAAATCGCAAGCTCCGTGCCGTCCAGTCCGTCGTATTTTTTTGGCACCTTGTCCAAATTTATATTCAGTCCGTCCGCAAGCTCGCCTATGGCAACGGAAACGCCGCCCGCGCCGAAATCGTTGCAGCGTTTTATCATCTTTGCAACTTCGGGATTGCGGAAAAGGCGCTGGATTTTTCTCTCTGTGGGGGGATTGCCCTTTTGCACTTCGGCGCCGCACGTTTCGATGGAGGAGCTGTTGTGAGCCTTTGATGAGCCTGTTGCTCCGCCGCAGCCGTCGCGCCCTGTGCGTCCGCCCAAAAGAACGATTATATCGCCCTCCTCGGGCACCTTGCGGATAACGTTTTCCTTTGGGGACGCGCCTATAACGGCGCCTATCTCCATTCTTTTGGCAACGTAGCCTTCGTCGTAAAGCTCCGTAACCTGACCCGTGGCAAGACCTATTTGGTTGCCGTAGCTTGAATAGCCCTGCGCCGCGCCCGTTGTGATTTTTTTCTGCGGCAGCTTTGCCTCAAGAGTGTCCTCAAACGCGGCGGTCGGGTCGCCCGATCCTGTAACGCGCATTGCCTGGTAAACATATGCCCTTCCTGAAAGCGGATCGCGTATAGCGCCGCCGAGGCAGGTTGCCGCGCCGCCGAACGGCTCGATTTCCGTTGGGTGGTTGTGGGTTTCGTTTTTAAACTGAACAAGCCACTGCTCTTCCTTTCCGTCCACAACAACGGGCACTTGAATGGAGCAGGCGTTAATTTCTTCGCTCTCGTCCAGATTTGAAACAAGACCTCGCTTTTTAAGCGCTTTTGTGCCTATGCACGCCATATCCATAAGGCAAACGTCTTTTTCACGCTCGCCGTAAACCTCTTTTCTGATTTCAAAATAGAGGTTAAGAGCGTTCTCTATCGCGGCGGAATACCTGCTCTGTTCAACCGTTATGCTGTCGAGCTTTGTGCCGAATGTGGTGTGGCGGCAATGGTCGCTCCAATAGGTGTCTATAACCTTCAGCTCGGTAAGGCTCGGATCCCTTTTCTCCGTTTTGAAATAGTCGCGCACCCAGCAGAGGTCGGCAACGCTCATCGCAAAGCCTGTTTCGGCGTGATAACGCGCAATTTCATCGTCTGTTTTATTGATAAAGCCGCCGATTCTTGCGATATCCGCTGGCATTTCGGCGGAAATGTCAAGCGTTTCAGGCTTGTCCATACACGCCTCTCTTGATTCAACGGGATTTATAATATAGGATTTGATTTTATCAAATTCGCTGTTACTGATATCTCCCTTAACGGCAACGATTTTTGCGCTTGCAACCGCGGGGCGCTCGCCCGCCGTTAAAAGCTGAATACACTGTGCCGCGCTGTCTGCCCGCTGGTCGTATTGACCGGGCAGATATTCCGTTGCGAAATATCTCCAGCCGTCGGGAATATCAAGCTCATAATACACATTGTCGAGATTCGGCTCGGAAAGAATTTCATTAACGGCGGCTGAAAATTCCTCCTCGGAAAGCCCTTCCGCGTCGTATCGGTTTATAATGCGCAGCTCCTCAAGCCCCGCAATGCCGGCGTTCATCTTTAAATCCTCAAGAATTCCGCGCGCTTCAATATCGTTTCCGCTCTTTTTTTCAACAAAAACACGGTAAACAGCAGACATAACAGATTCTCCTTATTCGCATTGAGTAATTGGTAATATAATAACATAAACTGTTCAATTTGCATATAGAAATTATAAATTTTTGGTCAATAATTTATAAAATTCCTGTTAACACATTCATTTTTTTAAATAATGTGCTATAATAGCGTGAAAGCATAACGGGCAAACGGGAGCGGGCGCCGCCGGAAGTGCGCGAAACGGCGCGATTTGCCCAAGGCATATTGATTTTTTACCGTTCATATGATGAAAAGGAAAAGTGATTGAAAGGGGTTTCGCACCACGTGACGGAAAATACGGACGACAGCGCATACGAAGTGGAATTTTTAAATTGCGTTATAGATAAGGCTGATGATTACAGGGTTGTTGAGGCAGACAGCCATTTTGCGGAATTTGCGGGAATTCACCCGTCTAAAATCAAGCAGGGAAAGGTGTTTTTAACAGATATAATCGAGCCCGCAGACCGCCAGTATGTTTTTGACAGGCTGTGCAAAAAATCATCCAAATATGTTTACATAGATTTCAACATTATCAAAAAGAGCGGCGAGCGTGTTTTTATTCACTGCTCGGCTCAGAATTTTGAAAACTCAAAGCAGTGCCGGCTTGTGTTTGCTGATGTTTCAAAAAGCCGTGAAAAGGCGCGCGAACTAAGCGAAAGGGCAAGGGAGGCAAACCACCTGATAGACCTTGTTACGGGCGGGGTCTGCCTGTTTAAGGTAACTCCCGATATGCATTTCGACGTGTTGTATCTCAACAACGCCGGCTGCCGCCTTTTCGGCACCTCCAAAGAGAGCTACAGCAGGCGCGTTTACCGCATTGACGAGCTTATTCATCCTGAGGATAAAACGGTTGTTTTTCAAGCAATCGGCAAGGCGATGGCAACGGGCGAACCGATTGATCTTGAATACCGCGTTATGGCGCACAGAGACGAATTTATATGGTGCAAATGCAATGCCGCCGTTAACAAATACGATTCCGACGGCAGCCCCGTTTTTCACGCCATGTTCACGGAAATCACAAGAATAAAGCAGGCGGAAAAAAGAGCCGACGAGCTAAACGAAAAGCTCTTGAATCTTATGGAAAATCTCACGGGCGCCGTGTTTTTCGCGGAGCTTGAAAATCCGTTTTTAACAGATGTTGTGAGCGGCGATTTTGTGAGGCTCATAGGCTATTCGCGCTCTGAATTTTCAAACCGTTTCGGCAACGATCTCGGCAGGCTCACGGAAAACGGCGGCGCCGGTCTCGCGGAGGAAATCAAGGCGCAGATATCAAAAGGCGGCAGGGCGGAAATCGAATACACGCTTAAAACCAAAGGCGCAAAAAGCATACGTGTGCGAGATTCCAGAAAGGTCGTCACGCAACAGGACGGAACGAGAACCTTGATATGCGAGCTTGAAAAAATATGACATTTGAAAAGATATCCCCGCCTTTATAGGCGGCGGGAAACACCTTTTTTCAGCGGGAGTGATAATCTCCCACTGAAATAGGCTATGCCCTCAACAAATGTTGATGTTCGGGCTACGCCCTCAATTAAAAACAAATAGGAGTGCCCAACGGTAGCTACGCATAAAACAGTATCAACCTACAAACTGAAATAGGGTAGCTGCCGTACAGGGTGCAGAGAAAGGC
>CANRMJ010000023.1 GCA_947631705.1 uncultured Clostridia bacterium | reverse complement strand
CCTATTTTGGCACATATTCCAGTCACTCCGTTGTACGGTTCTTATGATAATCGCATGGGTATTCTTCAATTCAAATTCATTCGGCGATGCAATCAGAATGTTCGGCAGAATTTTTGCAGACAGAACATTTAATTTCGGGCAGCTTATTCAGGTTGTAAACGCCGATTCGCTGCAAGGCAGTATTATAAACGTATCGGCTTATATTGTTATTTGCATTTTTGTTTTGCTTTTTGTTGATTTTCTGCACGAAAAAGGAGTTTTCATAAGGGAAAGAATTGTAAGTAAGCCTTATCCTATACGCGTTGCATTTTACCTTGCACTCATCTTTACGCTTATTGTGTTCGGAGCGTACGGAACCCAATATTTAGCCTCTGATTTCATTTATTTTGAATTTTAACGGTGACAGTTAATGAAAAAATTTTTTAAAACAAGTTGTAAAATTATTTCGCCTTTATTAGCATTTTGCATTATATTTATCGGGTTGCAATACGCTTTTTTGCCAAAACATGTTGGTGATTCAACAACTATGTGGGCTGGATTAGGTGAATTGGGAAACAACAGTATTGACGTATTATTTCTCGGACCAAGTCAGATGTTCTGCACTGTCGATGCACAAAGGCTCACAGAGGAATTTAATATAAATTCATATGATTTCGGGGCGAGCACACAGTGCCTTGAAAGCACAAATTATTATCTTCGGGAAGCATTGAAAACGCAAAATCCCAAGGTTGTTATGGTTGAGCTTAGTGCTGTATTCTTAAACAAGTCCGATATGACCGATATTTCCTATTCAATGAGTTATGCGCCTATGCCTTTCAGCCGTGAAAAATGGAACTCGTTGCTTGAGGTGTCGGACGGAAATAAAAAAACGGCAATTGAATATTCAATTCCCCTCCTTGTCTATCATTCAAGATGGAATGTTGTTTCGCTTGATGATATTACATATTATTTCAAAAAACATGATTATTCGGCGAGGGGCTTTTTGGCACGTAAACATATTCAGAAACTAAGTGTTGCATATAATCAGGCATACGACGGAGATATCCAGGAAATTCCGAAAGACTCAGTCAATGCGATTTTGAGTATTGCCGAAATATGCAGAGAAAACAATATAGAACTTGTATTTTTTAAAGCTCCTGTATCCGATTGGACAAGAAACGATTCGGCTGTTGTTAAGCGCTTTTTGAACGAAAACAATCTCAACTATCTTGAAATGAACGATTATCTTGATGAAATAGGGATTGACGGTAGTGTTGATTTTTACGATGATAAGCACTTAAATGTAACAGGCGCAGAAAAGTCTACTGATTTTATTGCCGAATATCTTTTGAAATCGTTTAATAATATTGCTTGAAAAAATAGCATAAAGCAGAAGACCACCGCCTGTGCCGAACGGCAGGAGACGGTGGCTTTTTATTTTAAATAAAAGATGTGGCAAATTTGCGAAGACAAACCCAACATACTTTTAAACAACAGAATTTATTTTTTCTTTTCGGAGTTATTTTGTTCTTCAATGCGTGACGCGCGTACTTCCGCGAGCTCCACAATCATTTGGTCTTTCAGTTTTCCGTGAATGGGATAAAAGATGTACGAAATTCCGTAGAGAAGGCGTGCAAAGCCGGGCAGCAGGCAGAAAACCGCCCATATGCCGTTCAAAATCGAGGGATCGCTCTGAGGCAGAGCGTTTCCGAGAGAATCGGTCAGCGGCACATAGTTTATCCACGTTAAAACCATACCCGAAAGCCAGCCGGTTATTGAGCCGGAGAGCTTTCCGAAATAGCCTTGAACCGTTGTTACAAGCGCTTCGTTTCTCGCGCCGTGTTTCCATTCCATATAATCAAACGCCTCGGCGCTGAGAACGGGTCCGAGAACAAGCATAATCTTGTTTGGAAGACCGCAGATGGTCAGCGCAAGGAAAATCCACGCGAGATTCAGGATATAGTTATCGTGAATCGTTTGCCCGAACGGGTGAAAGCCTATTAAAAACATTAATATATAAGCCGTGCCGGCAAATAAACCGCAGCCGACGGCGGTGATGCGCGCGCCGAATTTTTTTATTATTTTTGCCGCAATCGGCACCATTATATAATTCGGAGCTCCCGTAAACAGACCGCAAATAGACGCGTTTGCAACCGAGCCCGTGTTGTTGAGCCAAAAATAAGATTCCGTTGAGCCGCCTACCGCCTTAAAGCCGTTGAAAAAATCGGCGGAAATTATTGCAAAAAGCGGTCTGTTTGTAAATATCTGCTTAATTGATTCAAGAACAGATGTTTCTTTCATTTTTTCTCTTGACTGAAGCGGAATTCTCTCTCTCATATTGAAAAAGCCGAAAACGGAAAAGGCAGCCGCCATAACAAGAATAAAATAGGCAAAGAAACTGTAGACCCCCTGCATCGTAAATTTTTTACTGATGCGCGGCAAAATTTCAACGAAAATCGGAACAAAAGACGGGATCCAATCGCCGAAAAGCTCAAAAAACTTTGTTGTTGTAATCAAATTATTCCGCTCGTTCGGATTCGGAGTGATATTATACATCATAAGACTCCATGCGCCGAAATAGCTCATTCCGAGCCCGTACATAACAGTTGCTGCCGCCGACCAGAATATCCTTTGAGCCGAAGTGAAATCCGGCGCGGTGAACATCATAAAGCCGCCGAGCACCCACAGCGGCAACGGCAAAATAAAGAACGGGCGTATCCTTCCCCAGCGGGTTCTTGTTCTGTCTATAATCAATCCTGAAAGCGTGTCATCAAGAGCGTCGTAAATAGACGCGAACAAATTGATGTGCGCATATGCCGTTGTGTTCAGCTTTAAAAACTGAATCATAAAAAATTCCTTGTAAACGCTTACATACTGGCTCAGATTTTTCTGACCGAAGTTTACAAGAACGTATGCCGCAATCTCCTTTGGAGAAAGATAACGTTTCTTTGTGTATGCAAGCCTGTCAAGCTCTTCTTCAACATCTTCCGTGTTAAATGCAGTCAAAACGTCGTCAGCCATATTTTCACCCCGTTTATATAAATATGATATCACAATTTTCAAATCGGCACAATGCTTTAAATCAACTGTGAAAAGCGCGTTCCTTTTTCTTCTCGCGAAAGCTCTTGCCGTAATATTTTTTAAGCAGCCGCTGCGTTTGCCTTTCGCAGACGCCGATTTTGTTTGACAGTTCCGTAAGCGTTATGTTCGGCGAATATAAAAACGACTGTTCGATTATAACAAAGCGCCTGTCGCTCAAATTTTCCTCCAACGCTTTTTCATCAAATTTTTGAGGTAAAATCCTGCGCGCGATATCTGTTAAAAGTTTCATTGCCAGACCGCTCACGGCACTTTTGAAATCTGTTTTTTTTGCTCTGTATTCTTCTAAAATCTGCCGCGCGGCGGTATAATCAAAGCCTTCGCAATAGCAAAAGTGAGTGTTAAGCAGGGCAGAGGAAATCGCGTTTGCCCTGCCGGCGTTTACGGCATGAATCATAATAAAAATATCGTTTACGGGATTTTTCATATCCGTGTTCTGCTCGTGATAAACACCGGGGCCTGTAATAAAAAAATCCCCCGCTTTAAGACGGTAGCTTTTAAAATCTGTAATCAGTTCGCCGCTGCCGCCTGTTATGAAATGCAGTTCATAGCTGTTTTTTGAGTGGGCGTGCCGCGGTATCGTCATTCCGAGCGCGCCGCCGCCTATATCTGTTATGGAAAATGAAACGTTGTTCCAAATAAAGCTTATCATTTAATCACCGTTTGCGGCGCCGGGTTCAAACACAGGGGCAAAATAACCTGTTTTTCAATTCGGCGCGATCTTGCTTTGCCTTTCGGCAAATTTGCAAATATAAATCTTTTCTGTTCGGTTCTCCGTTATTTACTATAGTATCATAAACACGACATAATTACAATTAAAATGTCGTATTTATTCAAGACCTATATGATATAATTCTTGTGAGGTGATTATATGAACAAGTATTTAAAAAGGGCTCTGTGCGCCGGACTCTGCGGAGCAATGGCTTTTTCCGTTTCGGCGTGCGCGGGTTTTAAAGCAGAAAACGGCAGAATAGATAATCTGTTTTCCGATTCCGGCAAAATTTCTTACAGCACGGATTACAAGGAGCTTTCACCCAAGAAGAAAAACAGCACTGATAAATGGCGCCACGGAATGGTTTCCGGCAACGGATTGCAGGGATTCGTTGAAAGCGGTTCTCCGTATTCGGACACATTTATTTTTCAAAATATGCATTTTATTATGCCAAACCCTAATGTTCGCCGCTGCCCCGAAACATTCAACGAGCTTGAAACGGTTAAGCAATCAATAGTAAAGGGCGAAAATATAATTGATAACGCAAGCTATGACGATGTTTATCGCTTTCATCCAGGCGGTCAGCTCAGACTTGATTTTGAGGGAAAGGGCAAATCCGATTACGTTCGCTATACCGATTATGAAACATCTGAGGTGGGTGTAAAATATAGAAACAACAACGGAACATGGAGCAGAAAATCATTTACCTCTATGGCGGACGGCGCGGTGATTACTCGCATTGATTCATCGGATTCGGGTGCCAAAATAAATCTCACTCTTTCGATAGACGATATTTCAACTCTCGCAAATTTCGGAAGCAGCGACGAAACCAATCTTAAATATAAAAAGCTGGTTGGGGATAATGCCGATTCTATTGCTCTTATTGCCCATTACCCCGATTATGAAAACAGCGAACTGAAAAACGGCGGCTATGCAACGCTCACCTATATTGTTGCGCTCGGCGGAACAAAGGAAAAAATTTCGCTTGATAAAAATACTGATGAAACGCAGTTTTGCGGAGAAAACGCGGGTATAAAAATAACCGATGCGGACGGTGTTTATCTCATTACAATATCGGATCGCACATACGAAATGGGCGCATACAACGATTTTGAGGCTCAAAGCACATACGCGCTGGCGGATGAGCTTTACGCGCGCACAAAGGCGGTTGCAGACAAATATTCGGAAAACGGCGGCTTTGATTACAACAAAGCTCTTGAAAATCATCTTGCCGTTTACAGTCCGCAGTTTGACGCCGTGACGCTTAATCTTGAAAACAGCGATGCGTCTAACGAGAGTTTGCTTAGAGAACAGAAAGGCAGTAAAGAAATCAACGCGGCGCTTGCGCAAAGAACGTATTATGCCGGAAGATACGCCTATATCTGCTGCTCGGGCTATTCAACAAGCCGCCTTTACGGAATGTGGACAGGCGAGTGGAACACAGGCTGGGGCAGTAAATACACTATGGACGCAAACGTAAATCTTCAAACCTCATCCATGAACACGGGCAATATGGATCGTTCGCCCGTCGGATACGCGTATTTTATACTTCGCCAATTGCCCGATTGGGAGGAAAACGCCTATGCTACCCACGGATTTACAGATGCGATTCAGGCGCCCGTAAATTCAGACGGCGACAAGGCGGTTATCACGGAAACCTGCTATCCTTATCCTTTCAGATATTGGAACGCCGGCACATCGTGGATGATTCAGCCGCTTTACGAAACGCTTATGTGCTATGGCAACATAAATATCCCTCTTAGCGACGAGTTTGATTTGAACGCGCTTAAATCCGTTCTTTCACCTGTTGAAGATGATTTGACGGACGAACAGATAAAGGAAATTACAAACAGAGGATATTTAAGACTTTGTGAGGATATTCTTTTGCCCATGCTCACAAAATCGGCAAATTACTGGGCTCAGCTTATGACTCCCGAATACTATACAGACAGCAGCGGCGGTATTCATTACGAACAGGGCAAAACGGCGCTCAACGACGGTGAAAGCTATTGCATTTTACCGAGTTATTCGCCCGAAAACAATCCGTCAAACTATCCGAGCCCTTCGGACGCGAACTGCGCGATAGATATTGCGGCGTGCAGGGATAACCTCAATATGCTGCTTACTGTTTCAAAAGCGGTGGCGCCGAACGCGGATATGTCTGAGTGGGAGGATCTGCTCAACAAGCTGCCTCCTTATCTCTTTGATGAAACGGGAGCCTTAAAGGAATGGGCAACAACAGCGTTTGAAGAGAATAACGAGCACAGGCACCTCAGCCATCTTTACTGCGTATGGCCGCTGTTTGAAACACAGAATGATAAAAAGCTTGCTGATGCCTGCGTAAAGGCAATTGAAAACCGTGAAAGTGAAAACGAGGCAAGCCATGCGCTTGTTCACCGCTCGCTTATAGCGGCAAGGCTGAAAGACAGAGAAAGCCTTACAGACGCTTTAACAAAGCTGATGAACCATAAAATACGGTATGATTCGCTGATGACAAATCATGATTATGACCGCGGCAGCTGCTATTGCACGGATTTTGCGATAGGATATCTCGGAATAATAAATGAAAGTCTTGTTTTTTCAAACACCGGCGAAATAGAGCTTTTGCCCGCGCTTTTAAACAGCGGCTTTAACAAAGGCTCAATAAGCGGACTGAGAGCCCGCACACGGGCAACCGTTGTTAATCTTGAATGGGATACGGAAGCAGGCACCGCGAAGGCTGAAATCAAATCTGATATCAACCAAACAATAAAGATTTCATGCGGGCTTTCTTCCGACGCGCAGGAGCTTGATTTCGCGGCAGGCGAAACAAAAGCCGTGACCTTTACGCTTGACAAATAAAAAAGAAAAATTTTTAAGGCTGTTTTTTACGCATAAACAAATTTATAAAACAGCCTAATGAAAAAGACATACGGGCTGTTTCGGTGTTTTCCGAAACAGCCCGATTTATAATTGATAAGCACATAAAAACGGACTTCCGGCAGCGGGGAAGTCCGAATAATATCATTTAATAAAGATAATTGCGCAAAAGGTTATACGCCTGCCGCCTTTCGCCTTATACGCGTTTTCTTCATCAAAATTATTTATCTTTATTATTTTTGGAAGAAAAAATTTTATTCAGCCCGTAGGTGCAGAGAATGATAACTCCTATTACAAGGAATATTCCCACCATACCGATTGCCATAACGGGCAAAGTCTGTTTCCAAGAAGCGGAATTAATCGCAAGCGTTAATGCAAACACCATATTATTTAAAACGCCAAACATAAGTTTACCTCCTTAAATAAGACCTTCCACAAGGGTTAGGATAAGTCCGCCGGCTATTACCGAGGCTATCTGACCCGATACGTTTACGCTTATAGACTGCATAAGCAGGAAATTCTGATTATCCTCTTTAAGACCCATCTGGTTTACTACACGCCCGCTCATCGGGAATGCGGAGATGCCGGCAGCGCCTATCATTGGATTAACCTTTTTATCCTTCGGCAAAAACAGATTGAGGAACTTTGCAAAGAACACGCCGCCCGCGGTGTCAAAAATAAAGGCGACAAGACCAAGCAGAAGAATCATTATTGTTTCCTTTTTAAGGAAATCCTCATAATACATTTTTGAGGCAACTGTTAATCCTAAGAGAATCGTTATAAGGTTCGCGAGGGCGTTCTGCGCCGTGTCTGAAAGAGCGTTAAGCACACCGCATTCGCGAATAATGTTTCCGAACATAAGGAATCCGACAAGCGCAACAGATTTCGGGGCAACAAGACCGGCGATTATCGTTATGATAACGGGGAAGAGGATCTTTGTTGTTTTTGAAACCTCTCCTGGTTTATATTTCATTCTGATAAGGCGTTCTTTTTTTGTTGTGCACAGCTTTATTACAGGCGGCTGAATTATCGGCACAAGCGCCATATACGAATAAGCCGCAACCATAATAGGCCCTAAATACTGAGAATGAAGAACGTTTGCAACGAATATAGAAGTCGGGCCGTCCGCCGCGCCTATAATGGCAATTGACGCCGCATCGGGAATATCGAAGAAGAACGATGCAACAAAAAATGTGAAAAATATACCGAACTGCGCCGCCGCTCCAAACAGCATGAGCCACGGATTTTTGAGCAGCGGGCCGAAATCTATCATGGCGCCTATTCCTATGAACAGCAGAAGCGGAAAAAGCTCGTTTGCTATACCCGCATTAAATAGGACGGTGATCGGTCCGTCTTCTCCCACAGCGCCCGATAGCGGAAGATTCACAAGAATCGTGCCGAAACCGAGCGGCAAAAGCAGCGTTGGCTCCATCTCTTTTTTGATTGCAAGAAATATAAGCACACCGCCGACTATCATCATTATAATCTGACCTAATTCAATATTTGCGAAATTTGAAAAAAGATCAGCAAAGGTAGACATTACGCTTAACTGTGTCATAATTACCTCCCAAAAATAATTTTTTATTAAAGCGTGTGGCGCTGAAATCATCGGCTTTTACAAAAGCTTTTATTCCCTGCCGTTCCAGCAATAGGTGCAGAGCTTTTCGGGAGCAATCCCCACCGATTCAATCATATCGTCGAGTCTGTGATAGCGAAGTGAAGTAAAATGCAGCTTTTCGCAAATTCTGTTCACCATTTTTTTGTATTTTTCACTGTCCGGGTCGGCGTATTCGCTCAGCGTTTCCATGCTTACGTTTTCACCCTCAAACTCCTTTATAACGGTTCGCGTTATAAGCTCCATTTCAGAGGTTGAGCGTGAGAAATTAAGATATTTGCAGCCAAAGAGCAACGGCGGGCAAGCCGGTCGAATATGTACCTCTTTTGCGCCGCTCGCATAAAGAAATTCCGTTGTTTCGCGCAACTGAGTGCCCCTTACAATAGAATCGTCTATTAAAAGCAGGCTTTTACCGTTAATCAAATCGTGAATGGGAATCAGTTTCATTTTTGCGATAAGATTTCGCTTGCTTTGATGAGTGGGCATAAACGAACGGGGCCAAGTGGGGGTATATTTAACAAACGGTCTTGAAAACGGAAAGCCCGATTCGTTTGCGTAGCCTATCGCATGGGCTGTGCCGGAATCAGGAACTCCGGCAACTATATCCGGCTTAACATTATCTCTTTTGGCAAGCGCTCTTCCGCAATTATAGCGCATTTTTTCAACGCTTATACCCTCATAGGAGGATGACGGATAGCCGTAATAAATCCAAAGGAAAGTGCAGATTTTCATATTTTTTCCCGGCTGCACTATTGTTTTGATTCCGTTCGGGGTCATTACCGCGATTTCACCCGGCCCGAGTTCCCTGTAATCTTTATATCCTAAATTAAGATATGCAAAGCTTTCAAAACTGAAACAGAAACCGTCTTCTTTTTTCCCCGAAACTATCGGCGTTCTGCCCAACCTGTCTCTTGCGGCGTAAATGCCCTTAGGAGTAAGTATCAGCATGCTGAGGGAACCGTCTATAATCTTCTGGGCATATTTGATTCCGTCTATAAAATTATCTTTTTGATTGATTATTGCCGCCACAAGCTCCGTGGGATTTATTTCGCCGTTTTGCATTTCAAAGAAATGGGTGTTTGATTTAATTATATCCGCAACAATTTCATCGGCGTTATTGATTTTTCCAACAGTTGTGATTGCGAAGGTTCCGTGGTGAGAGCGCACAAGAATCGGCTGAGCCTCAAAATCCGAAATACAGCCTATTCCGAGATTTCCGTGCATTGAATTTGACTCCGAAGTGAATTTGGTTCTGAACGGCGCGTTTTCAATGTTGTGAATTGCCTTGTCAAAACCTGTTTCATTGCTGTAAACCGCCATTCCCGCGCGCCTTGTGCCGAGGTGAGAATGATAATCCACACCGAAAAACAAATCAAATACGCAGTCTTCCCTTGATGCGGCCGCAAAAAATCCGCCCATAAAAAGCTCCTCCCGTATGATTAAATAAATTGCGACAATATTATAACAAAAAGCATTTCTTATTTAAAGTATTAAATCAAAAAAAATAAAAAAAGACCCGTTTTGCCGAAATCAACCATTCTCGGCAAAACGGGTCTTGCTCTCTTTTGCACCTTAAAAATATTATTCTGTTTTGCCCATAACATCAAGAGGATTTACTGATTTTCCGTCGAGCCTTGTTTCAAAATGAAGATGATATTCCGATTTGGATTCAAACGGAACCTGCCCAAGATTTCCAATCGTTTCACCTATCATAACGGCGTCGCCTTTTTCAACGCTCACCGCGTCAAGTCCGCAATATCTTGCAACAAGCTTTCCGCCATGGTCTATTTCAACCGTCATTCCGTAAATACTGTCGTTATAAACGTTAAGCACTATCCCGTCGTTTACCGCATACACCTCGTTGCCTGCCTCGCCCTTAAAATCAACGGCTGTATGACTTCTGTAATCGCCCATAGTGTCGTTGTAGACAAGCTCCTCGGTATAGCCTTTTACAACGGCTTCGTCTATAGGATAGTTGTAAAAGCTCTTATACGGAGTATTTGTATCCGTAAGAGCCATAGACGTGCTTTCTTTGGCAGTAGTCTGCGGTTTGGTGGCGGCAGTTGTTTCTGCTGCCGTTGTATCCTCAACCGTAACGCTTTTCTGAACAGACTCGGTTGTTTCGGCAACGGTTGTTGGTTCGTTTACCGTGCCCTCGTCTGACGGACGTGTTGAAAAATAAACAACAAGTCCAAGGGCAATAATAGAAATGCAGATAACGGAAAAAAGAGCTCTTAAATTTTTGTTTCCCTTTTTTTCTTTTGAATTTGATGACATAAAAAACACCTCAAAAGCATTATGCCCCAAGGTGTTTTGAGTTATACATAAGCATTTGCATAAACGCGCACATACTGTTAAAACGTTGCCGGGCGCCGAAAACCGTTTGTTTCAGACTGTTGGGTTAAAGCTCCGCTGCATAATCGAAAGCGATTTTTGCACTGTTTCAAGCGCCGATTCGTAATTCAGCTTAACGGCTATATACGCTTTTTTCGCGGCGGAGAGCAAAACTCTGCCTTTCATCTCTTTGTTCAGCGCCATAACAAGCTTTATATCCGGCTCTTTCATATAAAAAAGAACGGAACCGTTTCTCTGCGTTATTTCATAAATGCCGATTGCGGCTGCCGCATTTCTTAAAAGAGAGATTTCAACAAGCCCCATAATCGCCTCCGGCGGCTGACCGAATCTGTCGTTCAGCTCATCATAAACGTCGTTTGCGTCGGCATCTGTTCTTATAGCCGCTATGCGCTTATACATTGAAAGTCTTTGAGGTGTAGACGAAATATAGTTCTCGGGAATATGAGCGTCTATCGGCAGATCTATGAGGCAGTCATTTTCCTCGGTATTCTGCGGTTTTTCACCCTTTTCCTCGGCAACGGCATCGCTGAGAAGCTTGAGATACATATCGTAGCCGACCGCCTCCATATGTCCGTGCTGTCTGCTGCCGAGAACGGAGCCCGCGCCTCTTATTTCCAAATCACGCATTGCTATTTTAAAGCCCGAACCGAATTCCGTGTATTCTCTTATTGCCTCAAGTCTTTTAGAAGCCACATCCGAAAGCTCTCCGCCCTTGGAAAACGTTAAATACGCAAACGCGCGGCGCGAGCTCCTGCCGACTCTGCCTCTGATTTGGTGAAGCTGCGCGAGCCCCATTCTGTCTGCATTTTCAACTATCAGCGTGTTTACGTTTGCAACGTCTATTCCCGTTTCTATAATCGTTGTGCAAACAAGAATATCAATCTCGCCGTTCAACAGGCTGTTCCAAACATCGGAGAGCTGTTCCTCCGTCATCTTTCCGTGGGCGATTCCCACGCGGGCGTCGGGCAGGGCTTTTTTTATTCTAACGGCGGTGTGCTCAATCGTTTCCGTGTTATTGTGAAGATAATAGCATTGCCCGCCTCGGGCAAGCTCTCTCTCCATAGCCTCAACAAGCACCCCGAAATCGTATTCTATAACGTATGTCTGAACGGGATGGCGGTCACTCGGAGCCTCTTCAAGCAAACTCATATCCCTTATGCCGCTCATTGCCATATTGAGCGTTCGCGGAATCGGCGTTGCCGAAAGCGTAAGCACGTCAACACGCGGGAATTTCTGCTTTATTTTTTCTTTTTGCGCAACTCCGAAACGCTGTTCCTCGTCAACGATAAGCAGCCCCAAATCCTTGAATTTTATATCCCTGCTTATGATTCTGTGGGTTCCTATAAGAAGATCAACGCTGCCCGCCTCAAGATCCTTTAAAATTGCCTTTTGCTTTTTGGGAGGCACAAATCGCGAGAGCATCTCCGTTCTTATTGGATAAGCCTCCATTCTTGCCTTTGCTGTGTTGAAATGCTGCATTGCAAGCACAGTTGTGGGCACAAGCACGGCGCACTGTTTGCCGTCTGAAATGCATTTGAAGGCGGCGCGCAGAGCCACTTCCGTTTTTCCGAATCCCACATCGCCGCACAGCAGTCTGTCCATAGGCGCGGGGCGTTCCATATCGTTCTTTATTTCCGCGGCGCTGCGGAGTTGATCCTCAGTTTCCTCATACGCAAAGCGCAGTTCAAAATCACGCTGCAAATCGGTGTCCTCCGAAAAGGCATAGCCTTTCGTGCTCATACGCTTTGCGTAAAGCGCTATAAGCTCCTTTGCCATATCCTTAACGGATGAGCGCACCCTTGCTTTTGTTTTTTTCCATTCGGAACCGCCGAGACGGTTGATTTTAACTGCGTTCTCGCTGTTTGGACCGATATACTTTGAAACGAGATCAAGCTGCGTAACAGGCACATACAGAGTGTCGCCCTTTGCGTAAGATATTTTAATATAATCCTTTTTGACCTTGTTAATTTCAAGAGCGTGGATTCCTTCAAAAATTCCGATTCCGTGAACATTATGAACAATATAATCGCCTACGGAAAGCTCATCAAGCGAATGAATAGCGTTTTCGGCAGCGGCAGTCCTCGTTTTTTTCTTTTTCTGAACCGTCCTCGTTTGCGTGATAAGCGCAAATTTTATATCCGAGATTTGAAAGCCGGAGGTTACTGAGCCGGTGAGCACCGTTACGCATCCCTTTTGGAATTCTTCAGGCGGATTTTCACAGAAAACGCTGTTAAAACCCTGTTCGGTTAAATCGTTTGCGAGCGCTGTGCCGCCCCTTACGGTGCCCGCCATAACGCATACGCAATAGCCCCTTTCACAGAGCGGTCTTATATCCTCAACAAGCTGCCTGAGCGTGCCGTTCCAAGCGTTAAAACTCTGAACCGTAAATGAGGAGAGATTGGAAACGGGCGTGTCAAACGAGCCTCGCGGCAGCGAATCAAGATAAACCGCTCCGTGGGTCGAATACATATTTTTAAGCTCCTCAAAGCCGAGCGTGTATTTATCAAGTCCGCTGCAAAGTATGCCGCTTTCAAAAAAGTGCTTTATCTGTTCGTTCATCAGCTTTTGCTGATTTATTGCCCTTTCCTTAACCTTTCCGCTTTCACAAACAAAAACGGCGCCCTCGGCATAATCAAAGATCCCGTTGCTTTTATAGACGAGCGGCAAATACTTGTCTCCGCACGCAAGCGAACCTCCGTTTTTAAGCGTTTCCGCATCGGAATAAAGGCTTTCCCGCGCCTTAATGGCTTTTCCTTTTAAAGATTTTGCAAGCTCCTCTATCCGGACTGCGAACTTTTCGTTTGATTCAAAAAGCGCCTCGCACGCGGGAATTATGTTTATGCTTTCAAGCTTGCCCGTGCGCCTTTGCGTATAAATGTCAAAGCCGGAAACGGAATCAACAATATCGCCCCAAAGCTCTATTCTTACAGGCTCGGCGGCGCCGGGCGGAAAAATATCTATTATTCCGCCCCTGATTGCAAATTGCGAAGTTCCGTCCACCTGATCATAGCGGCTGTATCCCGCCTCGGAAAGAGCCTTTGCCGTTTTTTCTATATTAATTGAATCTCCCTCTGCAATTCTGAGAGAGTGTTTCTTGAGCGCCTCCGGAGGCATGGTGATTTGGCAGGCGGCGTTTACCGAACAAACAACGGCGCTGTAATCTCCGCTTAAAATCTTTGATAAAACGCCGAGGCGTATGTGCTCAAACTCGTGCGATACGCCCGCAACCTGCTGAAACGTGAATTCTCTGGCGGGATAAAACAAAACTCCCTGACGGAGTGCGCCGAGATTTTCGCTCATTCTGACAGCCGACGCCTCATCGGGCATTATTATGAGCGCTTTGCTGTTTTTGAACTGAATAAGAGAGTGAATAAGATGAGGCTTAACCGCGTCCGAAACGCCTGTGGCCCCGACAGGCGTTCCCAAGGGGTCAACACTTCTGCCGAGGCTCAAAAATTCACTGCTTTTTTCAAATATTTTTAAAAAGCAAGACATATATTTTCTTCTTTCTGTTTATTTGAACCGCGTTCAGCGCGGTGATTTTGGGCAACACAGAAACGGAGAATAGAAATCAATTATAAAGATTCATGGCTCTGTCGGTGTTACCGTTCACAATAAGCGGAATTGCTTTCGCGGCGTTTTCGAGCGCGCTTTTTAAATCCGGCTCAAGCTCCTTGGGAAATCTTCCCAGCACCCAGTCAACAAGGTCGTATTCGGGAGCGGGCTTTTTTCCGACTCCGATCTTTATGCGCGGAAAATCCTCAGAGCCTATAAGGGATATGATGCTTTTAAGCCCGTTGTGACCGCCCGCCGAACCCTTGCGCCTTATTCTGATTTTTCCCACGTCAAGCGATACGTCATCTGAAATTATAATAATTTTTTCGGGCGGAATTTTGTAAAATTTTGCGGCTTCTGCTATTGCCTCGCCCGAATTGTTCATAAATGTTTGCGGTTTCATTAAAAGACATTTTTTTTCGCCGATTTTAACCTCGCCGACAAGCGAATGAAATTTGAGCCTTTTAATATTTATTTCCTTTTCAATTGCGAATAAATCTATGGCAAGAAAGCCGGCGTTGTGGCGCGTCATCTCATATTTGGAGCCGGGATTTCCGAGTCCTGCTATGATATATTCACAGCCGCCGCTGCCGAATTGTTTTCTTTTAATCGGAAACATCTTCGTCTTCCTTTACGGTGATTTTAATTTTATCCGCGCGCTTTCCATCGGTAGAAAGCACCTCGGCGGTGAGTTTTTCATATGTGAAGCAGTCGCCCTTTTCGGGGATTTTTTCAATTTGCATCATAACCCAGCCGTTTACGGTTGAAACCTCGTTTTCCTCATTCGCAACGTGGAAAAATTCAAAGAAATCCTCAAGAGAGGACGAACCGTCCACAACATATTCGTTTTTTCCGATTTTCTCTATATCAACGGAAACCTCATCGTGTTCATCCCAAATTTCGCCCACAAGCTCTTCCAGAATATCCTCAAGCGTAACTATTCCTTCCGTGCCGCCGAATTCGTCAACAACAACGGCAAGATGAGTTTTGTTTTTTTGCAGAATACGCATCAGCTTAGATATTTTCGTGTCAGGAGATACGGTGGGAACGGGTTTCAGGATCGTTCTGAGCGATTTTAAATTTCTGTCTCGCGCCGCCTCGAAATCCCTGTGATGTATAAGACCGACTATGTGGTCTATATCTTTTATATAGACGGGCAGCCTGCTGTGGTTGCTCTCCTTGAAAAGCTTTTCAATTTCATTGAAAGAGGCGTATTTATCAACAGCGTCAACGTCAACGCGCGGAGTTAAAATATCATAAACGTCTATATCGTCAAATTCTATTGAGGAGCGTATGAGCTTAGACTCGTTTTCGTCTATTTCTCCGCCCGACTGTGCCTCGTTTACATATGTTTTTAATTCTTCTTCTGTTACGGTGTTTGCCTTTCCGAGCCCAAAGAGCTTTGAGAGCAGCTTAGACCAGCCTCTGAAAAAAAGATTGAGCGGGCTGAAAATTATTATAAAAAATCTGATTATCGGCGCAACGAGAACAGCGTATTTTTCCGCCTTTTCCTTTGCGATCTGCTTGGGAGTTACCTCGCCGAAAATAAGCACGATAACAGTCATAACAATAGTTGAAACGGTTGTGCCGAGGTTTTCGCCGAGAAGTCCCGTAAAAACAAGAGCGGCAATTGAAGTGCAGGCAATATTCACAAGGTTGTTGCCTATTAAAATGGTGGACAAAACAACATCGTATTCATCAGAAAGCCTGAGCGCTCTTTCAATTCTTTTTCCCTTTGCGCCGTCTGTTGCCATGGCCTTTAGCTTAACCTTATTAAGCGATGAAAACGCCGTTTCGGCAGATGAAAAGAAAGCGCTGAAAAAAACCAGTGCCGCCATAACGATAATTAATCGGACAGATTCGCTATCCATAAAATTTTTTACCCCTTTTTTAAAAAGCATATGGGCGCACCTTTCGGCACACCCCTGTTTTATGCAAAATCTATAAATTTATGCTTGCGTTTTTTCAAATTCGGAAAATTCCCTTTCTTCATCGGGTTTTTCAAAATTATACATATTTTCGTCTTTAACATGCTTTCTGAGATATTCATCCCTGTCAAACAGCTCGTCAGCCTTGATTTTCCAAGCCTTCGCCGCCTCTATTGTTTTATCAAACAATTCATTTGCCGATTCGGGATGGCGCATTTCGGTTGAATAAGCGCCCGTTTCCTTAACCATTTTGCTGATTGCTCCCGGATTGTCAAGCACGGGGCAGGGACGCAGCATATTGTTGTTGAACGGCTGATTTCTCTTGTACGCCATAAATATAGGGCTTTTAAGAGCGTCTAACACGGAGCACTCCTTTATATTCACATTTGAATAGTGAACGAAAGCGCAGGGCTCGCAATCACCGTTTGAATTGATATGGAAATAATGACGTCCGCCGGCAATACAACCCTGAACGTATTCGCCGTCATTCCAGAAATCAAGGGCAAAAATAGCCTTAGTTTTCCGCCATTCATGCATTTTTTTATACATAAGAGCACGCTGCTCGGGAGAAACCATAAGATCCGTAACCGCGCCGTTGCCCGTTGGCATATATGTGAAGAACCACGCAAACATAACGCCTTGCTCTATAAGCCAATCCATATATTCATCGGACGCGAGCAAATCAGTGTTTTTGCTGGTGTAGCAAAGAGACGCGCCAAACGGAATTCCACGGTCTTTAAGACGTTTCATGGCGGCTGTGCATCTTTCAAAGGTGCCCTCGCCGCGGCGGAAATCGTTTTCTTCCTCGTATCCCTCAATTGAAAATGCCGGAAGGAAGTTGCCCACCTCGCCGATCTCATCGGCAAAGCTGTCGTCTATAAGAGTGCCGTTTGTAAAGCTCATAAACACACAGTCGGGGTTTTCTCGGCATAGACGCATCAAATCCGCTCTGCGCATGGTGGGCTCTCCGCCTGTATAAAGATACATATATGTGCCGAGCTCCTTGCCCTGGGCTATAATTCTTGCAAGGTCGTCATATGTAAGCTGGCTAGAATTGCCGTATTCAGCCGCCCAACAGCCTTTGCATTTCAGATTGCACGCGGCGGTTGGGTCCATAAGAATCGCCCACGGAACGTTGCAGCCGTATTTTTCAATGCTTTTCATTCTTATTGAATAGCTGTTGATGGCAACATTCATCATCGGGGGAATCAGCTTCATCAACACGTTTAAATCAGTGTCGCACGCAAGCTTTTTCGCAAACTGCATCCAGTTGTTTTCGGGGTCGTCAAGAACCTTGTGCAGCCCCGCATAAGTGCTTCTGTTTACTTTTTTAACGTCTGCCATTTCAAGCAATGAGAGGATTTTGGGAGCGTTTGATTCAAAATCCTTTCTTGCATACTTCACAGCTTCCTTGACCGCTATGGTCATCGCCGTTTCTTTAAGAGATTTCATAAAATTTATTCCCTCTGATAAATCAAAAATATTAATAAGTTGATAAATAAGGATTATTCATTTCCTTGTTTAACGCATTATACTGCAAACTATAAATTTAATACCAATATATTATAAAGTCAATAAAAATATGATTTTCTTAATTATTTCTTAACATTTTACAATTTTTTGGTTTAAGTTTCAAAATGCCTTAAAATCTGATTTGAAATTTTAAGCGATACGTTTTATCCGACTTATTCATATATTTTTCGTTGCATTTCGCGCCCCAACTGTCGTATCCGCCAACACCCTGCTGACGCGCGATTGCACGCACAACCGTTTTGCTGCTCTGCGGCAATTCTTTTCTGTGCCAAGCGCTTTCAAGCTCAAGCGGAAGATAATGGCTTGCGTTGAATTCCATAACGGGTTCCGCAACAAGCGTAAACACTTTTTTGTCTCCCACAAGAGTGGCATATCTGACGCCGGTTCTGTTGCCGCATTCCTGCGGTTTAATATAATCTGTATACATATCGGTAACGGTGGTGCTGTAAACGCCGATTTTTGTGCCGTTTTTGCGATCAATATAATTTTCGTAGGGACCCTCTCCGAGATAAGTTACGCTTTCAAAATCGGCAGGGAGTTCAAACAGCACCGAGATTTCGGGAATTTCGGGCAGATTCTCGCCGGGGAAAAATTGCAAATCAATTTCTATCCCTTTTGAGGTTATCGTATAAATTATTGACGCGCGCGACTCGGGCTGCGTGCAAATAACCGCGCCGGATGTTACAATAACCTTTTTGCCGCCGTTCAAGATTTTATAGCCCTCAATGCTGAATTTTGTGTTGTTGAAAATTCCGGGTGTGTTTCCCGCTTCGCGCCAGCATCCGAGGCGGCTTCCCGCGCGCGAGCCGCGGTCGTTATCCGTCAGAGCGCGCCAAAAATTAAGGCGAACGGGCGCGGCAAGCAGCTCCTCGCCGCCCACCTTTACGGAACAAAGCTGGTTGCGTTCTCTTTTTTCAAAGCGGATGTTTATATCTTCCGTTATTATTCTCAGCGAGCCGTAGGTGTCTGAAACTATCAGCTCGCCGTCTTCCTCAAGCTCGTCATAAGTGTTTTCAAATTCGTTTATTACAAACTGCTCCTCGGCAACAACGTGACCCGCAGCCGCGAAAGGCGAGTCCGCTTTTGTTCTGAGCTCAAAATCAAGATAACATTCCGTGTTTGTCACTCTGTTTAGTTCAAGGTCTATAATCGCTTTTTCTCCGGGAGCAAGATCAACGGTGAGCGCGCCTTCGCGGAAAACACCTTTGTCCGAGCTCTGCCGCCAGTAAAGCTCATATAAATTTAAATTTGTAAAAAGAAATTTGTTTTTAATCTCAACAAGTCCCTTTTCGGCGTCTATAGCTTTGAAATCAACATTTTGATAAAGCTTTTTGATTTCGTAAAGCTTCGGGGTGGGTCTTCTGTCTCCAAACAAAAGTCCGTTTCCGCAGAAATGACCGTCGTGCGGGTTTTCGCCGAAATCTCCGCCGTAGGCAAGATATTCAACTCCGTTTTCATCGGTTGTTAAAATGCTTTGATCAACCCAATCCCAAACAAAGCCGCCCTGAAGGCACGGATATTTGTCCCAAAGCGTGGTGTATTCATCGGTTGAACCGCAAGAGTTGCCCATAGCGTGAGTGTATTCGCAGAGAATAAACGGTCTTCCGTCTCTGCCTGTTACGGCGTACTCCTCGCACTCCTCGGGTCTTGCGTACATTCTTGACTGAACGTCGGAGAGGAATTTTTCATTTGGGTCACGGTGACATTCGTAGTGAATGAAACGGCTTGAATCAGCGTCTTTAAGCCAGTTAAACATTTTTTTAGGCGTTTCACCGCCGAGACTTTCGTTTCCGAGGCTCCAGCTTACAACGCAGGTGTGGTTTTTATCACGGTTATAAAGAGCCTTTATGCGTTCCATACAGGCTTTTTCCCATTCGGGACGTGAGCCGGGAAGTTGCGGACAGCCTATGATTCTTGATAATCCCGTGCCGTGTGTTTCCATATTATTTTCATCAATAACATACAGCCCGTATTCATCGCAAAGCTCAAGCCAGCGCGGGCAGTTGGGATAGTGCGATGTGCGCACGGCGTTTATATTGTTCTTTTTCATCTGATAAATATCGGAGAGCATAACCTCCTCGGTCATGTATCTTCCCGTGCGGCAATCAAACTCGTGGCGGTTTGTGCCCTTAAATACTATGCGCCGCCCGTTAAACAGAATTATTCCGTTTTTTATTTCAATTTTTCTGAAGCCGAATTTTGCGCTTATATACTCAATCGGGCTCCCGTTGCTTTTCAGCGTTAGCACAAGAGTGTAGAGATACGGATCCTCGGCGCTCCAAAGTCTTGCGTTTGTAACGATTGATTTAAGATTTGTTACGCTGTCCTCCTCAACATATCGGCTGTCAAGCGCAACGGTGTTTCCGTCATCGTCAAGAACGCTCATATCAACGCTGAGCGATTCATACGCGCCGTTCGTTTTAACAAGCACTTCAAAATAGCCGTCGTTAAACGTTTCGTTCGGCTCCGCCTTAATAATAAAATCCCGTATGTATTCACGCTCGGTTGTGTATATATAAACATCGCGGAAAATTCCTGCCATTCGCCACATATCCTGGCATTCGAGCCATGAGCCCGTGCACCAGCGGTAAACCTCAACGCCTATAACGTTTGAGCCCTCAACAAGATATTTGCTTATATCAAACTCGCTTCTGTTGAAGGTTGATTCGCTGTATCCGATTCTCTCGCCGTTTACATAAAGATAAAAAGCGGATTCAACGCCCTCAAAGCAAAGCACCACGCGCTTGGAGAGAAGTGATTTATTTATATGTATTCTTTTTATGTAGCATCCAACGGGGTTGTGGCTTGTGGGCGCGTTGGGAGGGGTGATATCCTCGCTGCCCTCCCACGGATAGCGCACGTTGCAATATTGATTTCTGTCGTACCC
>CANRMJ010000022.1 GCA_947631705.1 uncultured Clostridia bacterium | reverse complement strand
AGATTTTTTGGCGCGGCAAGCGATTTTGAAATACTGCCTGCGTCAAGTGTTCTTACATTTTGAATATTCGACCACGGCGTTATAAATACTTTTTCTCCGTTTACGAGTTTATACGCTCTGATTCTTACTTGATAATCCTTGTTTGACTCAAGACCCGATACCGTGCCCTTGTTTGCGTTCAAGGTTGTTACAACGCTCCATGTCTTACCGCCGTCCTTTGAAAGCTGAACCCAATAATTTGTTGCGCCGTTTACCTTGTCAAAGCTTACATCAAAGCCGGTTGTTTTGATGTTTGAAACATTAAAATCCTTTATTTCAGACATTTCGTCCAAGGCAACAAACGTGTTTCCGTGTTTTTCCGCATACTCTTCGGCAGTTGAACCTTTGTAGCCATATATCGTTGCTGTGTCTGGTATTATATTAAGATTATCAATATTAGATATACCTATATTACAATTTTTATTCATAATATATATGCTTGTTAAACTGTCGCAATGCCGAAATGCAGCATAATCTATTGATGTTACTCGTTCAGGTATTGTCACAGTTATTAAGCTATCACACGCGTAAAATGCATTAGCACCTATTGTTGTCACACTTTCAGGTATTGTATATGAACTTCTTTCATTTCCTATAGGATACTGTATAAGTATTGTTTTGTTTTTATCAAATAATACTCCGTCCAGTGACGAATAATCTTGATTGTTTATATCTACTTCTATGCCCGTTAAACTGTTACATTTATAAAATATACTATAACCTATACTTGTTACGCTTTCGGGAATTGTTATGTCTGTTATGCTACCGCAATAATAAAATGCGTAATTGCCTATTGATGTTAAGCCTTGGGAAATTGTTACATTTGTTAAACTGCTACAATCGTTAAATGCAAAATTACCTATTGATTTTACGACTTCGGGTATCGTTACAGTCACCAATGTATTACACCCATAAAATGCCTCATCACCTATACTTGTTACAGTATGTCCACCGAGTTTTGACGGAATAGTAAGATTAGTTTCCGAACCTGTGTATTTTGTGATTTCCGCCGTGCCGTCGCCAAGAACGGTGTATTCAAAATCACCGCTTGTATCCGCATAAGCAGACAGGTCAAGCCCTGCCGTTATGCTCAACAGCATTGCAATTGATAAAATCATACTTAATAATTGTTTTGCTTTTTTCATAAAAATTCCTCCTTTATTTTGTAATAATATTTTAGCGGATTTTCCGCTAAAAGTCAATAGCGGATTTTCCGCTAACATATAATATACATAGGTGATTTCTATGTATGAACGTATAAAGACTCTTCGTGAGGATAAAGATTTAAAACAGCGTGAACTCGGAGAAATTCTAAAATGCTCTCAAAGAGTTTACAGTAACTATGAACGTGGGGATTTGGACATCCCCACAGACATTCTGATTAAGCTTGCTGATTATTACAACGTTTCTGTTGATTATTTGCTCGACAGAACAGACAATCCGAAAATGAACAAATAGCAAACGGGGGCTGATTTTTCAGTCCCCCGTTTAATACTATATTTAATTTAAGAATAAATAAAAATCACTTAACAAGCCTTACGTTTTTCAGTTTCAAATCCTCAATTTCGGGTGAAACGCTGTGTCCCTCAAATCTTACAAGCTCCAAATTTTCAACATTTTCGGCGTCAACAGCGTGCTTGTAATTGTCGCATAGCTCGCCCCACGAGGTTTTTGTTTTCAATATCGTTATATCCTTTGCATTTCTGATGAAAAACGCCGAATTATCATACTTTTCAACCCCGTGATCAAGGCACGGTCTTAAATCGTATAAACCGCAATCCCATTTGCTTGTTTTTGTGAGCATAATGCGGCAGTTTTCAAATGTTACATCCTCAACGGCATTATCGGCGCTGCCGTGAATTAAAACACCGTTTTCGCCCTTTGCCGAAACGTTAAAAAAGCGAATGTTTTTGATTTTGCCGCTTTTCGTGTTTTCATCACGGTTAAATGTTGTTATCGTAACAGGCTCGGCGGTGCCCCACCAATCGGGGCAGAAACGGCGCGTTTCTATAACAATATTTGAATATGAAACGTTTTCAACATTGCCGCCGTCGCGAATCTGAATTGAAAGCCCTCTGTTTGATTTGCTGATAACACAGTTTGAAACAATAATATTTTTAAAATCGCCAACACCCTCGGTGCCGATTTTAATCGCGGCGGAAGTGGAAACAAGCGTGCAGCCGTCTATAATAACATTTTGCGTTGGGCCGTATTCGCTGTTTCCCTTTGAGGTTTTAAGGCAAATGCAATCGTCCGCACAGATGATATGGCAGCCGAGTATCCTCACATTTGAGCAGTGATCGGGATCAATTCCATCGCTGTTTGCAACGTCAAGATCGTTTAAAATTCTGATTTTATCTATTAAAACATCATCGCAGCCCGCCGGGTGCAGGGTCCAAAACGGCGCGTCCGTAACCGTGAAATCCTTAAATGTTATATGATTGCTCTTTTCAACATAAATCGCGGTGGGGCGCGGATAAAACTCGCCGGTTACATAGTATCTGTCCTTGCGCTGAACAAACGCGTGGCCGTTTGCGTCTATTGTGCCCTCGCCGCTTATAGAACAACCGTCTGCCTCGTAGCCGTAGATAAACACAAAGCTCGGCTTTCCCGTAACGGGATTCCCTATCAACGCGGTTTTCGGGTCGTTTATCAGCTTGTTTGGGCGGATATAACCGTCTATATCCGCAGTTGCCTTTAAAACAGCCCCTTTTTGAATATGTAAATCAACATTTCTTTTGATTTTCACTGAATCGCTGTAAAAAACGCGGCCGCTTTGCAAAACAACTCTGCCGCCTCCGTTTTTGGCGCAGTCGTCTATCGCGTGCTGAATGGCAAACGCGTCGTTCGTTATTCCGTCGCCCGCGGCGCCGTATTGCAAAACATTGTACTCTTTCATTTTCGCTCTCCCGTTTAATTTGTTAAACTAATAATATCACAGCAATTCAAGTTTGACAAGTGTATTAACTTATGTTAAAATTATTTTGCAACGTGTGGGTTCAACCTCTTGCTTTTAAGTTTGAACCTTGTTGTTATAAACCTTATTCGCAATAACGGCTGCCATATATTCCTCAGTCCAACGGAATATACTGACAGCCCGTTTCTATGTTGAGTATTTTATTTTGGGGTAAATTATGAAAAAATACGACGTGGTAATAGTGGGAGCCGGTCCGGCGGGAATATTTACCGCCATCGAAATGATAAAACGGGGCACAAAAAAGAGCATTCTTATTATTGAAAAGGGCAAATCAATTGAAAACAGAAAATGCCCGAAAACCTCAACAGGAAGATGTATGAACTGCAAGCCGAACTGCCATATAACAACAGGCTTTTCGGGCGCGGGCGCTTTTTCAGACGGCAAGTTATCTCTTTCCTGTGAGGTTGGCGGAGATCTGCCGCTGCTTATCGGTGAAAAGCTTGCGCAGGAAACTATTGACTACACGGATAAAATCTATCTTGAATTCGGCGCGGATACGCACGTTGAGGGTCTTGAAAACAGCGAAGAGGTTAAGGAAATAAGAAAAAGAGCCATTCAGGCGGGGCTAAAGCTGGTTGACTGCCCAATCCGCCATCTCGGCACCGAAAAGGCGCAGGCTTTGTATTTATCCATAGAAAAGCACCTAATCAAAAGCGGCATAGATATTTTGTTTAACAGTCAGTGCGTTGATCTTATTCTTGACGGCGAGAAATGCCTTGGAGTAAAAATTGAGAGCGCGGACGGAGGCGCAATTGAAGAAATATTCGCAAAGCACACTATCGTCGCCACGGGGCGCAGAGGAGCCGATTGGCTTGAACAGCTTTGCACCGACCACGGAATCGCGCATCAGCCGGGGACGGTTGATATAGGGGTGCGCGTTGAGGTGAGAAACGAGGTTATCGAAAAAATCAACAAGGCGCTTTATGAATCAAAGCTTGTCGGTTATCCGAAACCGTTTAAAAACAAGGTGCGCACTTTTTGCCAAAATCCCGGCGGATTTGTTGCTCAGGAGAATTACGACAATGATTTGGCGGTTGTTAACGGCCATTCTTATAAGGAGCTTAAAAGCGAAAACACAAATCTTGCAATTCTCTGTTCGCATAACTTTACAGAGCCGTTTAACCAACCGATTGCTTATGCGCAAAAGGTGGGCGAGCTGACTAATATGCTTGGAGCCGGACATATACTTGTTCAGCGCTTCGGCGATATATTGGACGGCAAGCGAACATGGCAAAAGGAGCTTTCGCGCTCCAATGTTAAACCCACCCTGCCGGACGCGGTTGCCGGAGACATAACAGCCGCCATGCCATACAGGGCTATGATAAATATTATTAATTTCATTCAGGCTATGGATCACGTTGTGCCCGGATTTGCCGCGCCGGAAACGCTTCTTTACAGCCCCGAGCTGAAATTTTACTCAAACAGAGTTAAAATGGATTGCGATTTTAACACAAATATAAGCGGACTCCATTGCCTCGGCGATTCAAGCGGCTGGACGCGCGGTCTTATGATGGCGAGCGTTCACGGCGTGCTTATGGGCAGAATTCTTGCATAAAAATTTGTGATATAATTATTATAAATGCCGGGCGCATTATGCGTCCGGCATTTTGCTAATGTTTTAAGTCATTTGTTTAAAACGCCCTCTCCCAACGGAGAGGGCGTTTTTATTTTAGTTGCCGAAGATATCCCAGTTGTCGGGATTTTCGAGATCCGGTTCAGATGCTGTCATTACGTCACTATCAGGAGACAATGAGTATTTACGAATTTCTGCAAGGGGTTCTTCATAATACAATTTCATAATATCCACATCCTCCTTTTTTAAGCACTTAAACTTAAACTAAAGTCCAAAACGTCTGAGTAGCAATAACCTTCAACACCGTTTTCATCTTCATAAACCACATAAGCAACCACTTTGCCTTCAGCACCGAAATCGGGAAGCGTTGAGCTTACAATAAACTGATTGCCAACCGTGTGCTGAGATGAGACATATTGTAGCAGAAATTCTCTGAGCTTACATCGGCAAGTGTGAGATTGCTCTTTTCGGAAAGCGTGTCTACAACAAATCCGTAGCCCTTAACATTGCATCCGTCTTTAAGCGCGAACGAACCGATAAAGTATGCCTTGGTGCCTGTTGTGAACGGCTGAACTATTGAAACGTAATTTTGTTTATCAACAGTTGAAACGGCTTCAATATCAATGTTTTGACAAGCAAAGAACGTGTAGGTTGAACCATAGTAAAGAACCTTGCCGCTGTCCTTGTCTTTGAAAGCAACCGCAGTATCGGACTGAAGCGTTACCTTGTCGTTATATGCGTGCTTCGTTGTTTGCGGTGATTCGGAATTAACATCATAGAAGTTAATTGTGAACATATCCGCCACTTCTGTTGTGGGCTCGTAATTAACGATGATATCGGTATCCTTTTTAGGATTGAACTTTGTTACATTTGCCATTGTGTCGGCACGCTGATAGCTTGTTACCGTGTAGAACGGAACATTATCAAGGAACGGACCGTAATCGTCTTCAAACTGAACGGAACTGTCTACATAATCAACAAAGATAATTGAATTATTTCTGCTGTCTCTGAATGTGAGCTTGTAGAATCCCTGTTCGTTAGGATTGTCTATCGCGCAGGTGTCTACGCGCATTTCACCTCTGACGCTGACCTGAGCCTCAGCTTCCTGGCCGATATACTTGCGTGAGGATTCCATGCCTGAGCTCTTGGCAGTAGCAGTCATAGACCATTTAACGGGTGTGCCCTCGTTATCGGGATTCTTAAGTGTTACAACATCGCCGTAATGGAACAATCCTGCATCCTCGGGAGCAACACCGCTGTAGTCGTCGGTATCAAGCGAACCTGCTGAGTAAGTGCTGCCGTCCTGTTTCAAATAGTAAACGTTATCATAAGCGTCAACTACATATACATGATATCCGTACTGGTTTGTTGAAAGAGCCGACTGAATCTTCGTGCTGGCATCGTCATAATCATAGCCTGTGTATTCCTGACCCAATATTTCTATTGTTTTTTCAGGATTTGCACCTGCCGCAGCACTCTTTACCTCATCAACATTATAGGCATCCGCATTAAGCACTCCGAGAGTTTGGGTAAGAGCGTCATAAACGCTTGAATCGGCGGGAACAAGTCCCTCTTTAACTCCCTCAAGAGCCTGTGCCTGCTGATCTATACGATCCTGGAAGTCATCCGAAATAGACTTTTGCTGTGCATCGTCATAGGGATAGAACGAGAATTCTTCGCCTTCCGCCTCAAGCTTAGCCTTTGCCTCTAAAAGTGAATCATATGTGCAGCCCTCTTCAAAGAGACCTGTTATTTCATCTTTAACCTCGTTAAAGCCGCTCCAATCAGCCATTGTGTAGATATTGCCGAAGCAAACATCACACATATTGTCTCCGTGCAAATCAGAGCAATCATCCTGGCTTGGCGTGAGCTCGCATCTGCTGCAGGTGATGATGTGGTGAGCACCGTCTCCGGCAGGAGTGTATACATACGAGTGACCGAGTGCCTCTGTTGCGCCCTCATATCCGCAGATTGTGCATCTGCCGCGTCCTCTGTCTTCACAAGTGGGAGCGTTGAGGCCGTCGCCTTCGTATGTGAACTCATGATGAGTGGGATCCGTGTCTTTAATAAGTCCGTTCATAGCCGTGCCCAATTTGTCGTAACGAGACTGGCACTCGTCTACTATAGACTGAGAAGTGGGATAAAGATCCTCGTTTTCATAATCCATATTTTCTTTGGCAGCGGCAAGAGCGGTTACGAAGTTGTTCCATGTTTGCTCTGTGTAGCAGCCAAGCTGGTTATTGTTCGCGTCAACAAGTATCTGGTCCGCCTCTTTGATTCTGTCCATAAGAAGGTGAATATCGATAACTGTTATTGTCTGCGTGCAGCCTGTGTTTGTGGTTAGGTCTTCGTGACCTGTTTCCGAACCCCAACTCGACGTGTATCTGTAGAATACCTCATAAAGACCATTAACGGCAAATTCCTTGTAGCCGATTATCTTTGTAGCTCCGGAATCAACCGTGCCGCCTGTTGTTAAGTCATAAACTTCAACATGAGTTTGACCGTCAATCGTTACGGGCGCGTTTTTCGGTGTGTTTGCCGGCAGGTTAACGAAATCCTTGTCAGGTGTGAACGCATTTGGCTGGCCCGCGCTCAACGGCTGTTTCAGAAGAGCCTGATGCATGGTGAGTGAAGACGGTATGCTGTCATCACTTCTGTCTCCTCTAAGAACAGCGGTTCCTGTGTCTAACCACTCAACGCTCATTCTGTCCTGATAATAGGCTCCGCCGCCGCCGTCATTATACGTCTGCGTATCATATCCGTAGCCGCCGAACCCGAGTCCGTGCATCTGAACGCCCTTATCCGCGGTGTTCCACAGGGAAACAGTGTAAGGCGTGGTATATTTCTTATATCCGGCTTCTGTTTTAAAATATGTTTTGCTGACGATAGCGTCGTTCAAAAATACGCCGTGGTCGTTAACGCTTGAGCCGTCGGTGATACCGTGAACCTCATTAAATGATGTTCCGTCTTCAATCGCGGAGAATGCAAGCGAGAGATTTGAAAGCGCAACTCTTAACTTCTCAACCAACTCAACATATTCCTGATACTGCGTTGCCTCAACGCCCAAATAATTATATGGGTCGGCGGGGAAGTTTTTATCCGGCTGAGATTCAATATATACTCTTGCCTCACCTATAACGGTCTGAAGCTCGCCTACAAGATATTTGTCAGAGTCAACCTCGTTTGCCTGCCTGAGGAGCTCCTGAAGAGTTGACGTATCAAGCCTTAATCCGGCTATAGCCTGCCAAACAAGAGCGGCGGCGTTATCAACATAGTTTTGAAGAAGATCCTCTACGGGAAGATTTTCAACGCCGTTGGGATAAACAACCTTTGTTTGCTCCTCAACAACCGTCGCAAGGTTCTGATAGGTTTCCTCTGTATAATATGTGGATGTGAGGGTTGAAACGAACAGACGTACCTCGTCAAACTTGCTGGTGTCCGCAACCTTTATCGCCTCGTTATAGGTCAAGCCCTTAACGGCTTCAAGCAAATTGTCAATAAGCGTGTCTATAGCTGTTTGGTCAAGGGTGTAACCGTCCGACTGGATGCGGCTTACGGCGTCTTTAGCGTCTTCATAAGCAGACGCGAACTTGCTCCAGCTGTCGTCTGTATACATCTTTGTGCCGTAACCGTCAACAACCGCGTTGCCTTTATTATAAATCTTAGACTGCGCGCCTACAACGCCCGACAAATCAAACATAACGTTTGCGTTAACAACGCCCGACGCGTTATCAAGACCGCGCTTCGCTGTTTCGATTGATGTTTGAACAGAATTAACAACGCTGTCAAGGCTGGACCAATCGGTTGACTGACCGCTTAACGTTACATCGTTGCCGTAGCCCTGATTAAAGTTTACCGAGGTGAGCTGGTCAACAGCGCCGAGGAGCTGACGCGCATACTCCGAATTAAGAGTGTTGATCGGGTTTGTGCTGAGCATTTCGGCGGCATCGTCTACTATAGCCTTGTAAGCGGCATAGTTGATAATATAGATAGGAGCTGTTGTGAATGTGCCCGAGCTGTTTGCGTCACGGTTATTCTCAAAATAATACGCCATGGTATCCTGCTTGCGAACATATTCGGACGTGTCCATAACGCCGGTGAAATACAGCGTGTTTGAAAGATAAGCATTCGTGTTTGCGCTGCTTATTTCATTTGCGGCAGGGTCGGTAACTCCGCGCTGATAACTTACGCGCTGAGAAGCCTCCTGATAACCCGGAACGTTTGCCTGAGAACCGTGCCATGTTGCCTTCAGCTCAAAATCGGGCGATTCCAAAACCATCATTCTGAGACGTGTTCTTGTTGTTGTTCCTCCGCTCGGCCTTCCATAAACGCAGTTAATCGGCAAAGCGGGCTCGTTGATTCCGTCGTAAAGAAGAACAGCCGCGCCGTACTGAAGACCAACATGAAGTCTCCACGCAAGGCCGGAACCTATCGTTTGCGACCACTCGGTCCAGAATGAATCTCCTCCGACACCTTCGGTGTAGAGAACGTGAGACATTGTGTCGCCATAAGCGGAAAGCTGATCGGAAGTATAGGAACCGTCTACTGCTGCGCTTGTGTATGTCGGCTCGGCAAGGAGCTTCAAGCCGTTTGTTGCGGCGGTCAGCTGTGATGTTTTTTGAGTCAAAAGAGAACCGTCGTTAAGACCGGCAAGCGCAAAATCCGCATACTGGCGCGCATCGTGATAAGTTTCATAAGCCGAAAGCAGATTTGTGTAAACATAGCCTACCGCCGCGGCGGTGGTTATTTTAGAGTTGAATTTTTTACATGCTTCTTCAAGAGCCACCATTTCCGGAGTATCGGTGGGAGTGGTTGCATCATTATCCCTCGGAGCGCCTACAGCACCGAAAGGAATGCAGCAAATCACCATTACCAAAGCAAGAAGAAGAGAAAGCATTTTCTTATATGTGCGTGTTTTGCGTGTTTTCATCAGAAATAAATTCCTCCCTTAGTTAGTTTTACGAGAAAACCACCGCACAATTACGGCGGAGAGGCGCTGACCACACCCCTTTTTCCGCATAATCGTTTTGCGGTTTTCAAGTGATTACCAAGAATAAAAGGGCGCAAAAACCCATTTATTCTATAATATGTAATCATTATAGCGCAACGATTTTAAATTGTCAACAAACATACGAAAAAACAAAAGCTAAATATTTAACAAAATGTTAATAATCTCATTGTGAATTATGCACAAAACAGTTTAACTTTTCTTAAAATTATTACAAACCGACGCAAAAAAAACGGCAATAAAAAGCCGCAAGTCGTTTTTCCGCCGTATCGTATTTAATATTACGTTTATTGTTTTTGACATTTTTATTTGTAAAAATATACACAAATTATGCATAAATTGATGAATATTTGTATTTTTATACAAATATTTCATTTTTGCTTGACTGCGCGGCGCGGCAATTATATAATGGTTCGTGATAAAAATATTATAATTCTAACGTAATTATAACAAAATTATGAACACGGGCTTTCAGCCCTTTAGCAAAGGAGACGCATTATGGCAAAAGAAATCAAAAAGGTTGTGCTTGCATACAGCGGCGGATTAGACACTTCAATCATCATTCCGTGGCTCAAGGAAAACTACAACGGCTGCGAGGTTATCGCGGTCAGCGGAAATGTTGGGCAGGGCACGGAGCTTGACGGTCTTGAGGAAAAGGCAATCGCAACGGGAGCATCAAAGCTCTATATTGAAGACCTCAATCAGGAATTTGCGGACGACTACATTATTCCCACGGTTAAGGCTGGAGCCGTTTACGAAAATCAATATCTTTTGGGCACGGCTTTCGCTCGCCCTATCATCGCAAAGAGAATCGTTGAAATCGCAAAAGCGGAGGGCGCAGACGCAATATGCCACGGCTGCACGGGAAAAGGCAACGATCAGGTGAGATTTGAGCTTGCGATAAAAGCTTTCGCACCCGAAATGGAGATAATCGCCCCATGGAGAACATGGGAATTCAAGAGCCGCGAGGAAGAAATAGAATATGCCGAGGCGCACAACATTCCGCTTAAAATAAACAGGGAAACCAATTATTCCAAGGATAAAAACCTTTGGCATTTAAGCCACGAGGGGCTTGACCTTGAGGATCCGGCGAACGAGCCGAAATACGATGAAATACTTGAAATGGGCGTTTCTCCCGAAAAGGCTCCCGACAAGGCCACCTATCTCACGCTGCATTTTGAGAAGGGAGTGCCAACCGCCATAGACGGCGTTGAGATGAACAGCGTTGAGCTTATCAAAAAGCTGAACGAGCTGGGCGGAGCAAACGGCTGCGGACTTGTTGACATGGTTGAAAACAGGCTTGTCGGAATGAAGAGCCGCGGCGTTTATGAAACTCCCGGCGGCGCGATTCTTTACAAGGCGCATGAAACGCTTGAGCAGATTTGCCTTGACAGGGAAACTCAGCACTACAAATTCCTTATTGCTCAAAAATTTGCCGAGGTTGTTTATTTCGGTCAATGGTTCACTCCTCTGCGCGAGGCGCTTTCGGCATTTGTTGAATCAACCCAGCAGAGAGTGACCGGCGATGTGCGCATAAAGCTATATAAAGGTAATATAATTAATGTCGGCGTAACTTCGCCCTACAGCCTTTACAGCGAGGATTTCGCAACTTTTGACGCAGACGATGTTTACAATCAAAACGATTCCGCCGGATTTATAAATCTTTTCGGGCTTCCGCTGAAGGTTAAGGCAATTCTTGACGCCGAAAGGGAAAGCGGCAAAAGCAAATAAAACCGAACCGTTATATTTAAAACAAATTATAAGAGGATCAAATTATGGCGCAGTTATGGAAAGGCAGGTTCAAAAAGGAGCTTGCCGCTCAAACAAATGATTTTAACTCCTCCATCACTTTCGACAGCAGAATGTTTGAAGAGGATATCAAGGGCAGCATTGCGCACGTTTCAATGCTCGGCGCGTGCAATATAATAGAAAAGAGCGAAAGCGAAAAAATCGCCGAGGAGCTTGAAAAAATTTTGAGCGACATAAAAAGCGGCGCGCTTAATATTGATATGACTGCCGAAGATATCCACACCTTTATAGAGGGCGAGCTCACGAACCGCCTTGGCAAAACAGGAAAAAGGCTGCACACCGCCCGTTCGAGAAACGACCAGGTTGCTCTTGACATACGCCTTACCCTGAGAAAGGAAATATCGGAAATTGAGGAAAAAATCAAAGAGCTTATAGGCGTTATATGCGGCAAGGCAGAGGATAACAAAAGCACTATCATGCCCGGCTACACGCATCTTCAGCGCGCGCAGCCCATAACCTTTGCCCATCATCTGATGGCTTACGCCGCCATGCTCTGCCGGGATTTAGACAGACTTTCCGATGTGAAAAAGCGTATGAACGTCTGCCCCCTCGGTTGCTGCGCTCTTGCGGGCACTACCTACCCGATAGACAGAAATATGACAGCCGAACTGCTTGAATTCGACTCAATCTCTCTCAATTCGCTTGACGGCGTTTCCGACAGGGATTTCTGCATTGAGCTTGCCTGCGCTCTTTCTATCATTATGGTGCATCTTTCAAGATTTTCGGAAGAAATAATCATGTGGTGCAGTTGGGAATTCAAGTTTGTTGAGCTTGACGACGCTTTTTCAACAGGCTCGTCTATTATGCCGCAAAAGAAAAACCCCGATATCGCCGAGCTTGTGAGAGGAAAGAGCGGGCGCGTTTTCGGCGACCTCACCGCGCTTTTAACGGTTATGAAAGGCATTGCGCTTGCCTACAACAAGGATATGCAGGAGGACAAGGAGGCTGTTTTTGACGCTGTTGACACAGTTAAAATGTGCCTTACCGCCTTTACGCCGATGATAGACACAATGACGGTGCTTAAAGAAAATATGAGAAACGCCGCCGCGAAAGGATTTATCAACGCAACGGACTGCGCCGATTACCTTGTCGGCAAGGGGCTGCCGTTCCGAGACGCATACAAGGCCACAGGAGAGCTTGTTGCTCTCTGCATAGACAAGGGGCTCACGCTTGAGACTTTGCCCCTTAAAGAGTATAAAAAAATATGCGATTTATTTGACGAGGGCGTTTACGAGGCGATAACCCTTGAAAAATGCGTTGCCGACAGGCTCTCCGCCGGAGGTCCGGGGGCAGAGAGCATAGAAGTTCAGCTTGCTGCCGCAAGGGAAAAAATCAACAAAGCAAATAACGGATAATCATGTTATTGTCGGCAACAAGAAGTTAAATGTTACAAAAGGCGGTAAGTGTAAAAACTTTACCGCCTTTATATTGACTTATTCAACGCGTATGGGCTATAATAAAAACAATAAATTCAGTTAAGGAATCAGGTGCTTATGTCATATAAAATTGTTGCGGACTCATGCTGCGATCTCACAGACGAAATGAAAGGCTGGAGCAACCTCACCGTTGTGCCTATGGTTTTGCAGATAGGCGATTATATAATTGAAGACGACGAAAGCTTTAATCAGGAGGATTTTATAAGCCGCATGGTTTCAAGCAGCGTGCTCGCGAAATCAGCCTGCCCCTCCCCCGAAGCGTTTGCCAATGCTTGCGAGGGCGAGGAAAACGATGTTTATTTAATCACGATCACGGATAAGCTGAGCGGCTGCTACAACAGCGCTTTGCAGGGAGTTGCGCTCTTTAAGGAGCGGCACCCGAACAGCGGCAAAAAAATACACGTTTTCAACTCTCTTGCCACATCTGGCCTTGAAACAATAATGGCTTACAAAATCAGGCAGCTTGCGGAATCGGGAGCGGATTTTGAAAGCGTTGTTGCCGCCGCGGAGGAATACTGCGTTAAAAACTGCGGACTTTATTTTTGCCTTGAAAGCCTTGACGCGCTTAAAGGCAACGGCAGGCTTTACAACATCGGCGCAAGAGTTATAGAGGCTCTGCGGGTTAAACTTATCTGCCGAAGAACCGATTACGGAAATATTTCCGTTGCGGGAAAAGATCTAACGGTCAATCGCGCTCTCGCAAAGCTTGCCGCTTTGATCGCGAAGGACACGGCGGGATATGATTTAAAAAACAAAACCGTTATAATATCACACGTTTGCTGCCGTGAAAAGGCGGAAACCGTTGCAAGTTTCATAAGAGAAAAATGCAGCTATCCCGCCGAAAATGTTTTGGTAATCAAGGCAAGCGGGCTCAACTCTCTCTATGCGTCAAACGGAGGAATCATCGTTTCATTTAACAAGTAAACGGTCAGACGGAGATTTTCACTTTTTTGCAATTTAAAGACGGCGGGAGATTTCACCAATGTGAAATCCCCCGCCTTGATTTTTGCAAGTATTTAAAATCTGAAATCACGGTCGCCGTTCTCAATTTTTACAAGGCGCTCGCGGACTATATCCTTAACCTTTTCCTTGCCGATATTGTCTATTTCCTTTTCAATAAGCTCTTCGCCTATTCTGCGTGTGTCATCGGAGGCGTAATCCATAAGGAATTCCTTGAGTGTCATAAGCGCGTTCGGGTGGCAACAATTTTGAATCTGCCCCGATTTGCAAAGGCTCATAAATCGATCGCCCGTTCTGCCCTCTCTGTAGCACGCTGTGCAGAAAGACGGAATATAGCCCGCCCTCATAAGCCAATTCACAACCTCATCGAGCGTTCTGTTGTCTGAAACGTCGAACTGCTCGGTGTCATGCGGGCGCTCTTCCTCACAATAACCGCCGACAGACGTTCTCGAACCTCCGCTAATCTGGCTCACGCCGAGGCGGATAATCTTTTCTCTGAGCTCCGCGCTCTCACGCGTTGAAATAATCATTCCCGTGTAAGGCACGGCAATCCTGATACACGCGGCAATTTTGCAGAAAATATCATCGCTGATCGAATTATCAAATTCATCGGGGTCTATATCGTCTGCCCTTTTTACTCTCGGCAGGCTGATCGTGTGAGGTCCAACGCCGTGAACAGCCTCAAGATGCTCGGCGTGCATAAGCAGACCCGCAAATTCATAGCGGTATTTATCAAGCCCGAAAAGAACTCCGAGCCCCACGTCGTCTATGCCGCCCTCCATTGCCCTGTCCATTGCCTCGGTATGGTAAGCGTAGTTGTGCTTTGGCCCCGTTGGGTGCAAAATCTCGTAATTTTCCCGATGATACGTCTCCTGAAAGAGAATATAGGTGCCTATTCCGGCGTCCTTCAGCTTTTTGTAATTTTCAACCGTTGTTGCCGCGATATTAACATTTACGCGGCGAATGGCTCCGTTTTTATGTTTTATTGAATAAATTGTTTTTATGCACTCTAAAATATATTCAATGGGATTATTAACGGGATCCTCGCCCGCTTCTATAGCAAGGCGCTTATGACCCATATCCTGCAAAGCGATTACCTCCCGCGCAACCTCCTCCTGCGTAAGCTTTTTGCGCGGAATATGCTTGTTTTTAAGATGATACGGGCAGTAAAGGCAGCCGTTTACGCAATAATTTGAAAGATAAAGCGGAGCAAACATAACAATGCGGTTGCCGTAAAAATCTTTTTTGATTTGCTCGGCGAGATCGTAAATCTCCTCAATTTTCTCCTTGTTTTCACACGCGAGCAGCACGCTCGCCTCACGGTGAGAAAGGCCTTTTCTTAATTTAGCCTTTTCTATAATGCTGTTAACAAGCTCTAAATCGTCCTTATGCTCATCGGCATAAGCAATCGTTTCGAGTATTTCCTCGTGATTGATAAATTCCTCCGCCTTTAATGATTTGGGATCATATCCAGCCATTTTAACACACCTCTGTATTCAAATAAAAAACGCCCCGAAAGGGCGCTGTATAAAATTGATTTCAGCGTTCTTTCATCCGAATCAAACCGAAAGGCATTCATTTTCCGATGCCGAACGTTAATAATAATATCATTTTTTATTTATTATTTCAATAGTAATCTTGCTTTAAACAAAAACTAATTATATAATAAATTTTGTATGAGAAGAATAAAATTTGAAATTTCAGCTGACGAAAGCGGCAAAACAATAAAAGATTTTTTAAGGGCTTTCGGAGTGTCCGGCTCTCTTCTGAAAAATCTGAAACAAACCGAAAACGGAATAGTTCTTAACGGAAAGCACGCTCGGTCGGTTGACGCTCTTAAAAGCGGCGACGTGCTTGAAATCACGCTTGACGAGCGGGGAAAGGTTCCCGCCCCTTTGAATATTCCGCTCGACATTCTGTTTGAAGACGACGATCTGATTGCCGTGAACAAGCCGCCGTTTATGCCTGTTCACGAAAGCAGAAACCATATCGGAGACACGTTATCAAACGCGGTAGCATCTCGGATCACCGATTGTTTCCGCGCCGTTTACAGACTCGACAGGGATACGAGCGGCATAGTTCTTATCGCTAAAAACAGACTTGCGGCGTGCAAGCTTGCGGGAAGGGTGAAAAAGGATTACTACGCCGTTGTGAGCGGCATTCTTAACTCTCCCCGCACGATAGACGCACCGATTAAACGCGTTGGCAGCAGCATAATAAAGCGCTGCGTCGCTCCTGACGGAGAAAAAGCCGTAACTCATTATTTCCCCGTTAAAACAGACGGACGCGCCACCCTGCTGAAAATCAATCTCGAAACGGGAAAAACTCATCAGATAAGGGTTCATCTTTCGAGCATCGGCCATCCTCTGCTCGGCGACACGCTTTACGGAGGAAACGCCGACCCGATAAACAGGCAGGCGCTCCACTGCAAAGATATTTATTTTGACCACCCGATAACGGGCGAGCAAATTCATATTTCCTGTGATTTTCCCACGGATTTTAAAGGACTGATAAAATAATGCCCGCATTTTCAACCCATTATATATTTGCCTGTGAAATGATGGATTTTTTGAAAAAATCAACGGATTTCAAGGTGAACGAAAACGCCGTTTTAATCGGTGCGCAGGGACCCGACGTTTTCTTTTACCACCGCGCTCTGCCATGGCAAAAGGGCAAAACGCTGCGGCGTGTGGGCTCAGCCCTTCACCGTTCAATGCCCGGAGAAATTTTAGACAGGCTTTATGAATACTCCGAAAGCTCCGATGAAAAAAGCACAGCTAAAAGCTATGCCTGCGGTTTTATTCTTCACTATGCCCTCGACAGGAAATGCCATCCGCTCGTTTACTATTTTCAAAATGAATTAACCTCTAAAAACGTGCTGATGAATCCCCATTCGGCTCACAATACCGTTGAGCTTGCGCTTGATTCGCTGATGCTTTCAAAGCATATGAATATTCAGCGCCCGCGCCTGTTCAGAACAGATGAGGTTTTTCGCTTTACGGAAAGTGAAAAACGCGAATGCGCAAGGGAACTTGCATACATTTCGGGGGTCAAACCAAAGCAGGCGGAAACCGCGTTTGAGGATATGAAACACGCGCAGACTCTGCTGCTTGACGAAAGCGGCGCAAAAGTAAAAATAATCTTTTTGCTTGAATCGCTTGCGGCGCCGTTCACAAAAAATTTCAGACTTTCATCATTCTTTCGCACAGACGACTTGGAAAAGTGCGAAAAATATGTTAATATAAATAACGGCAAGTGGCAATCCCCGTTTCAAAGCGGTGTTCGCACAGACAGCTTTTTTGATTTATACGAGCTTGCGAAATCTGAGGCCGCCGAAATGATTATCAAATGGAACAGCGGCTGCCCCGGCGGGGAAATCACTGAAAACATATCTTTTTTAACCGGAGTTGAATTAGTGTGAAAAATCACACTAATTCGATTATAATGCCCTCAAAATTTGCCTATGGCATAATTTTGAGATGGCTAAATTCACATCACGCCTTGTCTGGCCGCAGCAAGGATATCGTGCTTTTAATTACTGTTTGTGGCCAGAAAGGCTATGTGAATTATAATGAAAACAATACCAAGTTTTGAAATCGACCACAACAAATTGGAAAAAGGCATTTATATCAGCCGCATTGACGATGATATAACCACATACGATATACGTATGCGCCTGCCAAACAGAGAGCCTGTTATGACAAATGCCGCCATGCACACAATTGAGCACATATTCGCAACATATGTTCGCGGCACGGAATTCGGCGATAATATTATTTACTTCGGTCCCATGGGCTGCCGCACGGGATTTTATTTTCTAACCCGCTCGCTGACAGACGGCTACTCAATCAATCTTATAAAAGACGCTTTTCGGTATATAGCTGATTTTTGGGGTCAGATTCCGGGAGCCACCATGAAACAATGCGGCAACTGCAACGACCACAATCTTGCGCAGGCAAAAGAAGAGGCAAGAGCTTTTCTTGAAATCATTGAGGACTGGACAAAAGAAGACTTGAAATATCCCGAATAACAAGTTTCGCAATATAATAATCAGCTCCGCCAAAAGTTCGGCGGAGCTTTTTTATTTTATTAAGTCTCTGATTTTTCTCACAGCGCTTATAGACGGACCGATGGTCTTTTCCAAAGCGCTGCGCTTTCTGTATCTGCTGATTTCGTTCATAATTTCGGGAACGGGCTTGAAATACTCTTTGTTTTTACTGATAAAGCTGTCAAAATATTTTAAATCTTCCGAACTTGTAAAGCTCGGATGCATAATAAATGTATAAACTCCGTAAGGAAGAATCTTGTGGGGAGTATCAAAAATACTGGGGAAAAATAACATTTCCCTTTCCTCATACGGGTAAAGCGCATAACCGTCCGAAATAAAATCAAAATATCCGCTGTCTCTGCAAACATCAACTGTGATATCATCAAACGAATGAGCGGGAGCGAAAAAGCACGTCGGGCGGCAATTGTGCGAAAGCAGCGCCTCGTGCCCTTTGTCTATCAATTTCTTTTGCTCGTCATAATTAAGACCTATAAATTCCGAACGGCGATTATTCGGGCAATCGTGATAAACGTGATGGTATCCGTGCTGAGCAATGGTCCAGCCTTTATTCTGCCAGCGCTGAACGGTTTCATCCCAAAAATGGGGGTCTTCTTCCCATTTAAAAAGTGTATCGTGACTGTCGGGAATAACGCCCACAATAGGTTTTACGTCATATTTGTCAAGCAGCTTTTCAACGGCGTTCCAGCTCTCATGGTTCATTTTGGGCGTTGCGTCATCAAGTCTTATGATGTATCTAAGCATCCTGTATATCTCCAATTTCAAAATTTGTTATCTTCGCCTTATGAAGAGAACATCTTACGGAAAGTATATATTAATTACACAAATAAATCAACAAAAAAGTTGTTTTTATTCAAACCTTCCCGCAAAATCGGGTTCAAGGATAGGAAGTCCGAGATTTCTGACGGCTGATTTGATCGCTTTCTCCGACGATTGATGCTTTATCGGATTACCCGTAAATGTCATATTGTAAATAACAAGGTCTTCAAATTTAGGCGTCATTTCATTTTTAATCTTAACTGTTCCGTTGTCGTTAAAAGTGAAAGTGAATTTTCTTACGTGTGCTGTTTCAACGGGTCTTATCCAAACCTTCAAACTGCCGTCCTGCTGCCAAGCCGCCTCTGAATACGCGTGATAATGCAAATCTCCGAGATGCATTTCGCTCATTCTGTATTCACCGTCAAGACCCACGTCTATCGTGTTGATTTCTTCCTTTTCTTTCCATGTGAATTTAAGGCAATCGTTTGTAAAATCAAGTTTTATTTCATTCAGATAGCCCGGTTTGTTGTAAAGCATCTGAAGAACGGAAATAGAAATAACAGAGGTATGGCGGTTTGTTTTGCATTTAATCGTTCTGCCGCTGATTTTTTCTTCAAGATCTTTTCTGCGTTCGGTCGGCGCAAGCCTTTCAACGGAACAAGCGGCGATTTTGCTTTTAAGCTCGTTAAAAGCGTTTTTATTTTCCGGCAGAGGATCGTTTTGAAAACATTCGGGGAAGTATTTCCAAAACACCTTCATAACCTTGTAATCTTCCGCCTCGCCCGAATTGAGCACAACAAGCGCGTCATATTCGGGAAACATATAGCAGCGCTGACCGAAAAGGCCGTCTGCACGGTAGCTGTTCGGAACGGGATTGCGCCAGAACTGATAACCGTAGCCGCACATATTATCAATAAACCCGTCGTGAACGGAATCAGTATGCTTTGCTGTGGCCTCTTTAACCCATTGTTCGGGCACAAGCTGTGTGCCGTCAAGCCATTTTCCGCCGCGTATATAGGGCAAAAAGAATTTTGCAAGATCCTCGGATTTCATATACAGACCCCAGCCCGCGGAATTGTTTCCCTTTCCGTCCGCTTCCCAAAACGGTTTTTCAATCCCAAGCGGTTCAAACATTCGCGGATAGAGATAATCAACCATGCTCATGCCTGTAACTCTTGAAATGATGGCGGAAAGCATAAACGTGTTTTCGGATATGTAATTAAACTTTGTGTTTGGAGGGAACAAAAACGGAGCGTCAAAAAAGTTTTTGATCCAGTCTTTGCCGCCCTTTTCCTCAAAAACGGTGATAAGCTTATCAGACCTCATCGTGAGCAGCATTCTTACGGTTAGCTTTTTATTAAACGGCAGCTTAGACGATTTGTATTCGGGAAAGAAATCGCTTACCTTATCATCAAGAGAAATCAGCCCCTCGCTGACTGCAAAACCAACCGCCGTTGAAGTTACGGATTTGCTCATTGAATACAACACGTGCGGATAATCCGCTGAATACGGATTCCAAAAGCATTGGGCGCACACCTTGCCGTGGCGCAAAACCGTAAAGCTCTGAAGTCCGAGCTTTTTATCGTTTATTTCGTCAATAAAAGCAGAAATCGCCTCGCTGTTTATTCCTGCGGCTTCGGGAGTGATTCGCTTCAATTTTGTATCGGCAAGCTTGGTCATATATTATTCCTCCTGCAATTTATTAATTTCATTTTATACCTAATTATAACATTTTTCAAGACAAGACTAATAATAAAAATCCAAACACGGCAAAATGCTTTAAGCGGGCTGATTTGCCTTTCGTTTTTATTTCATATCGGTTGCGTAATGTCATTATAATGAAAATTTGCCAATTAAATTAAATATTCCTTAATTATGCTGTTGAAATAATTATGATTTTGTTATAGAATATACAAATACAAACTATTGTTCTCGACAATATTCTGAGGTTTTATTTATGGGAGAAAATAACTATTCGTCAAAATTTACGGCATTTTGTAAAAAAGCGCTTCTTGTTATAGTGGATATAGCGCTTTTTTCGTTGGCAAACGCCAGCATAGTTTATTTAACTATGGGCGGTCATATCACCGCAACAAATTATTCTGCCATTATTTTTAACTATTTGCATTTCTTCTTAGTCAGCCTTGGCGTTTATGTGATAAACAAAATTTTCGGTCTTTATGAAAGCGTTTGGCACTTTTCGGGACCCGATGAAATTGTAAGGGAAATTGTGGCGGCGCTTTTATCAACCGCTTTTCTTTTCGGAATAGACAGAATTTTGTTTAATATGCTTATTAAAGGCAATCACGAGCTGCCGTTTTATGCCTATATTTTAATGTTTTTCCTTGTTGCCGTTTCCACTTGCGCACCGCGTATAGGATACAGGCTGTTCAGAAAAACCGTGCTTTGCGCAAACCGCTTTAAAGGCAAGCACAAGCATATTATGATTGTAGGCGGCGGATTTATGGGCAACTTCATTATTGATGACCTTGCCGTAAACGGTTATAAAGCCGGACGCCCCGTCTGTGCTGTTGACGATAACCCCGCCAAGCTGCACAAAAGAATTAACGGCGTTAAAATAGAGGGCTGCTGCAACGATATTCCCGAGCTTGCAGAGAAATTTAAAATAGACACGATTGTTATTTGTATGCCCTCCGCCTCAAAAGCAAGGCAAAAAGAAATCATTGATATTGCAATGCAAACAAAGTGCACCGTTAAGATTTCGCCGTCTGTGAGCGAGTTTCTTGAGGACGGCGCAAAATCAACAAAAAAAATAAGAAACGTGGAAATCAGGGATTTGCTCTCGCGCCCCGAGGTTACGCTGGACAAAAAGGTGTGCCGCTATCTCGTAGGCGAAACAGTGCTTGTTACGGGCGGAGGCGGCTCTATAGGCTCCGAAATCTGCAATCAGGTTGCAAGATACCATCCTAAAAAAATAATTATTTTTGATATTTACGAAAACTGTGCCTTTGAGCTTGCGAATGATTTAATAAGAGATTACGGTGATTCAACGGATATTATCGTTCGCATAGGTTCTGTGAGGGATATGGACAGACTTCGCGAGGTGTTCGGCGAATTCCATCCCGGAGTTGTGTTTCACGCGGCTGCCCATAAGCACGTTCCTCTTATGGAAGACAGCCCATGCGAGGCTGTTAAAAACAACGTTTTCGGCACATATAACGTTGCCGTTGCGGCAGACGAATTCAAGGTTTCAAAAATGGTTATTCTCTCCACGGACAAGGCAGTTAACCCCACAAACGTTATGGGATGCACAAAGAGAATAACGGAAATAATCGTTCAATATATGAACAAAAAAAGCAAAAACACAAATTATGCCGCGGTTCGTTTCGGAAACGTTCTCGGCTCCCACGGCTCTGTTATTCCCATTTTTAAAAAGCAGATTGAAAGAGGCGGACCCGTAACGCTTACCCACCCCGATATAGAGCGGTATTTTATGACTATTCCCGAAGCCGCTCAGCTCGTCTGTCAGGCAGGCGGTCTTGCAAAGGGCGGAGAGGTTTTCGTGCTTGATATGGGTGAGCCCGTTAAAATTATTAACCTCGCAAAAAATCTTATCAGGCTTTCGGGCTTTGATATTGACGAAATCGGAATTGAAATAACAGGTCTGCGCCCCGGAGAAAAGCTCTATGAGGAGCTTGCGATGGAAAGCGAGCTTGAAACAAGGCAGACCACCGCGCTTGAAAAAATATACGTTATGCAGCCTATGAATATAGACGACGGGGAGTTTTCAAAAATGCTTGATTCCCTGCACGATATAAACGATGAAAACGTAAGAGAAAAGCTTATGAAAATAGTTCCGAACTACAAACCGACTGCCGATTCCGATTAAACGGCAAGGCGGCAACGCAATAATTTTCACACAAAATATCCGCAAACACTTGACAATTAAAGATTTTGTGGTAAAATGAATTTCGTTGCGGGAGTATAGCTCAGCTGGGAGAGCACCTGCCCTACAAGCAGGGGGTCACAGGTTCGAGCCCTGTTGTTCCCACCATAAAAAGAGATACACATTTTTCGTGTATCTCTTTTTATTTTAATATTCAATTTCAAAAACGTTTTCTCCCGTTATACCGTTATATTCAACAATGCCTTTATGGGGAACATATATCTCCGTTTTTACATTTTTATTTTCAAAAAATGCTTCCTGTTCCCAAACAAGGCGGAATTTTTTCTTCCCCGTCTCGGTATGTATTTCCTTGATTTTGCCGCACACGGCAACGGGAAACGGTCTGTTGAAAACATTTATCAGTTTATTTTTACTAAAATTAAAGCTCCAATAAATACTGCTCCACTGATTCTTTTCAATCTGTGTCATAACATAATCAATATGCTCAATCCACTTTGTGCCCTTCTGCGAATCGCCTCCCCATTCGCCGACAACCACAGGCACATTCATTTTTATTTGATTTTCTCTGATAACATCAATGATATATTGAACCCTATTATTGCTTGAATAATTGTTATATAACGGCGAATCAATAAAAATATCATATATATGCGGTGAATAAATGCAGCTTTCCCCGGCAGTGATTTCAAATGGTATGCCGAGATTTGAATAGTAATTATGCTCAAAAAAGCCGAAAGCGCTTTTTGTTTTTACGGAATTGCTGATTTTATCAAAAAACGGCTGATAGTATTCTCTGTTGAAAGGAACGGTGAATTTTTCAAGATTTTTAACTGCTGAGGCAAAATTTTCTTTGCTGTCCATTACATTTAAAATATGGTTGAGATTGTTTTTTGTTTTAACCGCGGACGCAATTTTCAAAGCCATAAGGGCAAACGCCGCTTTGTCGCTCTTCAATTCAAAATATTTTTCGGGCGTTATTTCTTTTCCAAGCGCCGTTTTGTATATATTTTTTACAATATTAAGAAATATTTTTCTTCCGTTTTTATCAACATAGGGTTCGTTTAAATAATCAAGCCCTATAATGTTGACGCAGTCGTTAAGCCTCTCCGCAAGATAACGCCAGGCGTTTATGAATTTATCAAGCAAGCCGTTTTTGTTGTTCCAAAAATCGCTGAACGCCTTTTGAACGCCGTCCATATAAAAATAACCTTCAGCCCATATCGCAAACGGCTTTTCACTCTTTATGCTTTTGTCCACCGCCCATTTCGGAGCGCCGTTGCCGTAAAAATATTCCGAAAATAAATCCTGATGCATATCAAGAAGAATATATATTCCGTTTTCACCGCATTTTTTAATAAATTCTTTATAAGCATAAATGATTTCGTCGTTGAATTTGCCCTCTGTCGACTCAATTTTACTCCATGTTATTCCGAGTCTGACAATATTTGCGCCTATGCTCTTGAGGCTGTCAATAATATCCTTTTTCATGGCAAATCGGCGAAATTCATCGGCGGAAACATCTTTTTTAACGCAAATATTTACTCCCCTGAATATTCTCTGCCTGCCGTGTTCATCTCTTATTATCTGCCCGTCGCAATAAAATTTTTCCATTTCAATCTCCGTTTAAAAGAATGTGATAATTAATATTCAGATTGCGAAAACGCCTCTTGGTGTAAGCGGCGTTATTTTAATCAAGGGCAACGCCCGAACATCAACATCTTTTCAAGTGTTATATATATCAACAAGAACCACAGCGCGGTTTTTTCTTGTTTTGCCCGAAACACCTTTAAAAACAAACCGCCCTTTGCCGCGGACGGAAATTATATCGCCCGTCTTGGGAATATGGGAAAAATTTTCGTTCAGACGGCTGTTTACAAAAACACGCCCCGATAAAAAATATTCCTTTACGGCGTTCCTTGACAGACCGTAAACGGCAGCTATAAGAACATCAAGCCTTGCCGACGCCACCGCGATACTGCTTTCCTCAGGCACACTCTTCGCATCTTCGGGAAGGCTTTCAACTATTTCACAACAAACGGACGTGCGCCTCACGCTGCCGAGATTCTGCAAAATATAATCGGCAATGCGGCTGAGGCAAATAATGTATCCCACGTTTTCGGATATAATAATATCCCCTATTGTTTCGCGTTTGATTCCGAGTCCCATAAGGGAACCGAGGAAATCTCTGTGTGTGAGCTTTTCGGCAAATTTCGGCGATTTCGGTTTAATTTTTATAACAGTCAGCGGAAATTCCGAATTTTCGCAGTTTTCACCGAATGCCGCAACGCGTCTTTCGGCTCCGTCATAGCCGCCCCACAAAAAATATTTTGTATTAAATCTTATTGAAAGGAGAATGCTTATTTCATCGGCGTTGAGGAAATCCGAAAAGATTGTGCAGTAACGCGCCTCCGCCCTTTGAGCAAGCTCCTTAAATCTTTTTTCCGTGTTTTCCATAATTCAATTTTATCAATAAGTGATTGTTTTTTCAACAATATCCGTATATAATTTTTTTACAGGCATAAATAACACAAAAGAAGGACGGCGCAAAATTATGAAAATACTTGTTGTTTTTACAGGCGGCACGATCGGCTCCTCTTTAAGCGAAGGCGTGATTTCACCAAACGATAAAAACGCGCGCCTGCTGCTTGAAACATATAAGGCAGAAAATAAAAACCGCCCCGAATTTGCGGCATCTGAACCTTATTATGCATTGAGCGAAAACAACACCGGCGAAACGCTCTCCTCTTTGATTTTCTTCGTATGCAACGAGATTAAAAAAGATTACGACGGAATAATCATAGCCCACGGAACAGATACTCTGCAATATTCCGCCGCGGCGCTTTCATATGCGCTTGGACTGAACAGCAAGCCCGTTTTGCTTGTTTCAAGCAATTACGTGCTCACGGATAAACGCGCAAACGGACTTGAAAATTTCAGCAGAGCCGTTGATTTCATCAGAGAGAATCACGGAACGGGCGTTTTTGTTTCATATAAAAACAGCGACGGCAGAACGTATATACACCGTGCGAGCCGTCTTACAACACATCATGAGTATTCGGACGATATTTTCAGCATAAAAAATCTTTACTACGGCAGCTTTAACGGCGATACTTTTATTAAAAATCCCGATTTCACCGAATCGGCGGACGAAATTCTTCCGTTCGGCAAAACGGATTTGAAAAATCACAGCGAAAGCATTGCGGTTTTTCAGCCATATGTTGGTATTAAATGGACCGAACCGTGCGCAAAAGTTAAAGCCGTGTTGATAAAGACATATCATTCCGGCACACTGTGCACGGCGGACACCGATTTGAAAAAATTCACGGACAAGTTGAAAAGCCGCGGAATCCCGTGCTTTCTATGCGGCGCGGGGAATGCGGAAATATACGAAAGCGCGGAGCATTTTAACGAATACGGCTTTAAAACCATTCGGCCGTCCTCTTTTATTTCTCAATATATTAAGCTTTGGCTTGCTTTGGAACACGGAAT
>CANRMJ010000021.1 GCA_947631705.1 uncultured Clostridia bacterium | reverse complement strand
GCTCCTCAGCGGAAGAAAAATAGCCGCTGTAGGCGGCTCCGATTTTCACAGGGAATATGTTCCTATGATTGATTTGCTTATTGCGAGCCCCACAACGATTGTTCTTGCGGAAGAGAAAACGTCTGAATCAATCCTCAAAGCACTGCGCGAAGGAAGAAGCGTAATAACCAACTCGCCGAATTCCACCATGATAGAACTCACCTGCGGCGACGCGGTTATAGGCGATACAGTTGATTTTGAGCCGGGAATTAAAGTTGATATTGATATTACAAATCTGATGCCGCTCCACAAGGTTTTGGTCTACAACAACGAAAAACCGATATTTACATATGACACGGGAATCTCTGCCCAAAAAAGCTGCCACTTCAGCTGCGATGTTGAGGAAAAAGGATTCGTGAGAGTAGAAATCACCTATGAATATAAAGGCGCGCTAAAATCGCTTTATCACACTGTTGAAAAGAAATTTCTTGACAGCAAGCATGAAGATTTACCGCCTTTTATAAGAGCGTTTACAAATCCTATTTGGTTTAAATAATATGTCTAAAAGAAGTAAAGAAAAAATTCACTCATTACCAAAGAATTTTAAAATCAGCACAAGAATTCTCATAACCTCCGTTTTGGCAATCGTTATTCCGATAATTATCATAACTATCCTCTTCTTTGCTCTTCTTGTTTTCAATTCAAACAGTTACATTTCCTCAAACGTGCCTCAAGGCCCTTACAACATTATAAATCAGTTGCAGTGGGGGCAAACCGTTTCAGAACTAACAGAAGAACTTTTAAATGATCACGACGATATTCACAGTCTTGAGGCTATAAAAAATGCCGTTGCACCTTTTGAGGAATCAGACTGCCTGATTTTTATAAGCAAAAACGGTGAAGAGTTTTACAGCACAGATTCGGAAACCGATATTATTAATAAGGCAGAGGAAATATCCGGGAAAAATTCAGAAAATAATCTTTACTATTTCGGCGATAAAGGGTTTGCAATAACCACAACCGCCACTAAAAACGGAAATGAATTCAAAGTTGTTATTGTAAACGACAATTACGCCGTTACAGACCTCAGATCCCAAATCAGATCACAAAATATTTTCACAATACTTATGAACAGAACACGAATCGTGATTGCTGTTGTTTTGTTCACATTTATTTTGGCAATAATTATAATTTCTCTTATAACCACAAAAACGATTGTCGGCCCCATTGAGCAAATAACGCGCGGAGCAAACGAATTTGCGAAAGGAAACTTTGATTACGAGATAACATACAAATCAAAAAACGAGCTCGGTCAGCTTGTTGACAGCTTTAACGAAATGCGTCTTAAAGTCAAAGAATCAATAGAAGAAAAAAACCGCGCAAACCAACGGCAAAAGGAAGTTATTGCCGGAATAGCGCACGATTTAAGAACACCGCTCACATCTGTTAAAGGCTATCTTGAAGGCTTGCGTGACGGAATAGCGGACACTCCCGAAAAGCGCTCCAGATATATGGAAATCATTTATAATTCAACGCGTGATACCGAAAAAATGTTAGATGATCTGCTTGCGATTTCCAAATTTGAACTCGGAAACATATCGCTGAACTGCGAAAACGTTACGGTTCCCGATTTCATAGGCTTTGCCTCGGGATACGCCGAGCCTCTGAGTAAAGTTGATTTTGAATTCAAAATAACAGACAAAACACGCAACTCTCCCGTTTTGAGAATAGACACCGATTATTTCACGCGCGTTATAAATAATATTATTACAAACAGTATAAAGTATCGCCGTCCCGAGGTAAAAGGGTTAATTGAATTAACAATATCGGAATACGAGCATACAGTTATTTTTGAAATCAAGGATAACGGTATGGGAGTGGACAGAGAAAGTCTGCCCCGTATATTTGACACTTTATACAGAGCGGACAAGGCTCGCTCCAACGTTCGTGACGGTTCGGGGCTCGGGCTTTCCGTATGCAAGCAGATTGTTGAATTGCACGGCGGTCTTATCTGGGCGCAAAGCGAGGTCGGAGAGGGACTTTCAATATTTATTTCACTTCCGATTTATTCGGCGGATAAATAGTTTTTGTGCCTTTTAAAGAGAATTATAAATGACAAAATCCTTAAATAAACTGTTCTAAAAATGGTTTCGGCTATGCAAAAATAAGCGATATTACAGGGCTTGCATATATGCGCGATAAAGAAAAGCATTGTTTAGACTTTGAAAAAAACAATTTAAACAAAATCTGATATAAGAGGTTTAGCTATGAAAAATATTTTGATAATTGAAGATGATATAAATATCCAGACCTTGGAAAGAGATTATCTTGAGGCAAATTCCTTTAACGTTAAAACTGAGATAAACGGTGATGCCGGTCTTGAAACGGCGCTGAATGAGGATTTTGATTTGATAATTCTTGATATCATGCTGCCCGGAACAGACGGTCTTGAAATTTGCCGCCGCTTGCGGGAAGAAAAGGATATTCCGATTATTCTTGTTACAGCTAAAAAAGAAGATCTTGATAAAATAAAGGGCTTTGGATTCGGCGCAGACGATTACATTGTTAAACCGTTTTCACCCAGCGAGCTTGTAACAAGAGTTATTGCGCACATAAGCCGCTACCGCAGATTGACTTCGCGTGATTCAAAAAACGGCGACAGCAGCGAAACTCTCAGAATAGACCGCCTTCGCCTTGACGGAAATTCAAGGCGCGCTTATATTGATAAATCAGAAATAATTTTAACAAACAAGGAATTTGATTTGCTCTATTTTCTTGCGAAAAGCCCCGATACCGTTTACAGCAAGGAAACGCTTTTCAATGAGATTTGGCACTATGATTCAATAGGAGAAACCTCCACCGTTACCGTTCACGTGAACAGAATCCGAGATAAAATCAAGGAGATAGATAACAGCCTTGATTATATCCACACCGTTTGGGGAAAAGGCTATAGATTTAATAAATAGCAATTTAAAAGCAGCAGGCATTATTGAAAAAATGCCTGCTGCTTTATATTATATATCTTAATTTTCCGACGCTTTCATTTCCTTGTAATCCTCTCCCCATATCTTCATAGCGTCAAGAATCGGCTCAAGGCTTCTGCCAAGCTCCGAGAGCGCGTATTCCACCCTCGGCGGCACTTCGGGATACACGGTTCTGGTAATAAGTTTATCTGCCTCCATAGAGCGCAGGCTGTCTGTCAGTACCTTTTGACTTATACCGTCTAAATTTCTTTGCAGTTCGTTGAAACGCCACGGACGTTCAAGCAGATTTCGTATAATCAAAAGTTTCCACTTGTTCCCGATGAGCTGCACAGTAGTCGCTACGGGACATTCGGGAATGAGTTCGGCTTTCGTTTTCATAAAGCGCCTCCATTACATCAGAAAAGAATGTTACACTCGTATTATACTGCAACACACTCCAAAACGCAATAGCCTCGGACGAGTTCACAAAAAAGTTAAAAATCAATTTTGCCATACAAGCGCCTAACCGCCCATTAGTTACAAAAAGGTGCGTATCCCCATAAAAAAGTGCGTACTTGTGCGGAGAAAAAATATCCGTACAATAATAGATACAGGAGGCGAAAAGCTCCCTGAATCCATAAAGGAGGATACGACAATGGCACTCTCTAATCTCGCCGGATGGAATTATAACAAAACGTCTCCCGCCTGCGGCGCTTCCGATAAGCCGGAAGAAAAACCGTCCGCCTGTGGTTCTGCCTGTGGCGCCGGTGACAAACCCGCCGAGGCTCCCGCTGCTTGCGGAACTGCCTGCGGCGCCGGGGACAAGAAATAACTTCTCCATCCCAAACTGTTTCCGGCGGGAGCGATTCTGCCGGAAACCTACGTTCGGTTTGACCGATTCTATATAACTTAGGCAAGGGCGAAACACCCTGCCACGTTGAATGACGGGGCAGGCTCCTTATTGAAAGCGAGGACTGACTATGAAGCAGTATTTTTCTTTTCAATGGCATATCACGGACGAATGTGACCAGCGGTGCATTGAGGCGGGAAAACCCTTTAAAATTAAACAAAATCATTGCCTGCACTGTGGAAATTGCTTTGCGGTTTGCCCCACGAACGCGGTTGAAAAGAGATGATATTATGACACAGACCGAACGACGCGTATTTCTTATACAAAAGCTGATAGACGAACAACCCATGTATAGGAATTTGCAGATTCCCGTTAGTGAGGCGGAGCAGAAAACGCTGCTTCGCTCATTAATGAATGTTCGAGCTCCCCTCCCAATAGGAAAAGAATTTTTAAAAATTCAGAATGAATATCTTCAAAATGCCATAAAAGAAAAAGGCATTACCAATTACAAGACACTCTCACCTGTAAAAGACGGGATTTATTTGTGGCGCGGTGACATAACAACGCTTAAATGCGACGCAATCGTAAACGCCGCTAACAGTGAGATGCTTGGCTGTTTTTATCCTAATCACGCCTGTATAGATAATACTATTCACACCTATGCGGGCGTTCAACTCCGCATTGCCTGTGCAGATATAATGAAAAAGCAGGGCTGTGAGGAGGAAACGGGAAAAGCAAAAATCACTCCCGCTTTTAATCTTCCAAGCAGCCACATTATTCACACGGTAGGACCAATTATACACGGCAAAGTTACGCAAAGGGAAAAAGATCTTTTGGCAGACTGTTATCGTTCATGCCTTGAACTTGCAGAAGTCAGCGGTGTAAAAAGCATTGCTTTCTGCTGTATCTCCACGGGGGAATTTCATTTTCCGAACGACAAAGCGGCAGAAATCGCCATAAAAACGGTGAGTGAATATAAGAAAGATACAAACAGTCAAATCGAGGTGATATTCAATGTTTTTAAGGAATCAGACTATAAAATCTACCGAAAACTTCTCGGATAGCATAAAGCGCTTAAGGGAAGAAATCGAAACCTCAGACGCCATACTTATCGGCGCGGGAGCAGGTCTGTCTACCTCCGCGGGATTTTCCTATTCCGGCGAGCGCTTTGAAAAATATTTCTCTGATTTTCATAAAAAATACGGTATAACAGATATATATTCCGGCGGATTTTATCCGTATTCCTCTCCCGAAGAATATTGGGCATGGTGGTCAAGACAGATTTACATTAATCGCTATACAGACCCGCCGAAAAGCACCTACCGCAATCTGCTGGAACTTGTTAACGGTAAGGATTATTTTGTGCTCACAACTAATGTTGACCACTGTTTTCAAAAGGCAGGATTCAACAAAAAGCGACTTTTCTATACTCAGGGCGATTACGGTTTATGGCAATGCTCTGAGCCCTGTCACAAAAAAACTTACGACAATGAGAACACCGTTCTCCGTATGATAAACGAGCAGAAAAATATGAGGGTGCCAACTGAGCTTGTTCCGAAATGCCCCGTCTGCGGAGAGCCGATGACTATGAATCTGCGAAGTGACGAAACATTTGTGCAGGACGAGGGCTGGTACGCCGCCGCAAACAGATATGAGGATTTTATCCGCCGCCACAGAAATTCGCACATACTGTTTCTGGAGCTCGGCGTGGGGTCAAACACCCCATCAATAATAAAATATCCGTTCTGGCAGATGACGGCAAAGAACCCCAAAGCTGTTTACGCCTGTATCAATTACGGCGAGGCGTTCTGCCCCGATCAGATTAAACGGCAGGCAATCTGCATTAATATGGATATAGACTCGGTTTTATGTGAATTATTAAAAAACAATTAAATCCGTTGACAAATGCAGTTACATAAGTATACTGTAAGCAGAGGTGATCACATGACCATTCTTCGTGAAGGTATATTGCTGATAGAATTTGTGTTATTGATAATCTGCGGTATAATCATGATTATTAAAAAAGTCAAATTCGGTAAAATTGTGTTTAATCTTTCTTTCGGATTGTATCTGTCCCTAATCATTGCGTTCTGCTTTTTCCCGATAAGATTCGGTTACTCAGGTTACGACGCATTAAATAATTTTATCCCCTTTAAAAGCATTATTGATTGTGTAAACGATTCATTTCAGAATCACACGCCGCATGGGCTTTTATCCGTTATCGGAAACTTATTAATGCTTACGCCTTTAGGCTTGTTCTTCAGCTTTTACATTAAGGATTTCAAAAAGCGGTTACTCGGTGTATTCCTTTTTTCCGTGTCAATCGAAGTGCTGCAATTCATAATCGGTCTTATTATAGGCTATAACTACAGAAGTATCGATATAGACGATATTATTCTTAATGTTGCGGGAGGAATTATTTCCTGCGTAATTTTCAAATTTGTAATAAACGGTTATAAAAAGAAAAAATACTCCGACGGTTAAATCCCCGTCGGAGCATTTTTTTGATTGTTATTACCTGCTGTCAGGCATACACACCGCTGTTCAGCGGGTGAGTTTTTTGCAATGTTATGAACTTATTTAAGTTCAACAGTTGCGCCTGCCTCTGCAAGCTTAGCCTTGAGAGCCTCAGCGTCTGCTGTGGGAACTGCCTCTTTAACGGTTGCGGGAGCGCCGTCAACAATTGCCTTAGCCTCTTTAAGACCAAGACCTGTTGCCTCACGAACGGCCTTGATAACCTGAATCTTGTTTGCTCCAACATCTGTGAGAACAACGTCAAACTCGGTTTTTTCTTCTTCCGCAGCCGCACCGCTCTCTGCGGGAGCCGCTACTGCAACGGCTGCCGCCGCGCTTACGCCGAATTCTTCTTCTACTGCTGAAACGAGCTCTGAAAGCTCAAGAACTGTAAGAGTTTTAAGCTCTTCAACAATCTTTGTAACATTTTCTGATGCCATTTTAATTTCCTCCAAATAATATTTTAGTTTTGCTGATTATTCAGCCGTTTCTTCTGCGGGTGTTTCCTCTGCCGCCTCTTCAGCGGGAGCCTCTTCTTTGGCACATGCTTCAACGCCGCCCTTGTCTACAATGGCCTGTATACCTCTTGCAAATGCGGCAATCGGAGCGCTGAATACGCTGCAAACCGTGGCAAGAAGAACTTCTCTTGACGGGAGTTTTGCAAGTGACTCAAGCTTTGCCATGTCAATAACTTCATCATCAAGATAACCGGTCTTGAGGCTGAAGTTGGGATGTTTCTCGGCAAATTTGCTGAGAATACGGGCAGACGCAACATAGTCATCTGCGCTTGTGGCGATAGCTGTTGTGCCCTCGAGCACACTGTCGATTCCCGAAAGACCTGCTATATCGGCAGCTCTTTTAAGAAGCGTGTTTTTAACAACAGTGTATTCCACGCCTGCCTCACGCAGCTCTTTGCGCAGCTTGGTATCATCTTCAACGTTGATACCTTTGTAATCAACTACAACGCCGGCGATTGAGCCCTTAATTCTCTCTGCAAGTGCAGCAACCTGTGCCTGTTTCTTTTCAAGAATTACCGTGCTTGGCATTTACCTTACCTCCATAATTATTTGCCACTGAAATCAGTGGTCTTATGGCTGTTTCCAAAAAACAAAAGTGCATTCCCATAAGAGGAATGCACAACATTTCATAATAAATATAACCAAATATATAATACGAAAATGCTCATTCCTCGGCAGGCGATACTTTTATCTTACGCCAAAAGGCACCTGCTGTCTTTGGTTGAACAGCTAATGTATTGTAACACAAGGCAAGCGCCTTGTCAACACCTAATTGATTATTGCTCTGTTGCGGCAGAGCCTACTCTGCTCGGATTAATACGAACGCCGGGGCCCATGGTTGATGCAACAGCGCATGATTTAATATACTGGCCTTTTGCGGCGGCGGGCTTTGCCTTGATAATAGCGTCAAGGAGAGCATTGAAATTTTCGAGCAGCTTTTCAGTTCCGAAAGACGCCTTGCCGATTGGGCAGTGAATAATATTTGATTTATCAAGACGGTATTCAATCTTACCTGCCTTTGCGTCAACAACAGCCTTTGCAACATCCATCGTTACAGTGCCCGCCTTTGGAGAAGGCATAAGTCCGCGAGGACCGAGAACCTTACCTAAACGACCAACAAATCCCATCATATCGGGGCTTGCGATGGCAACGTCAAAATCCATCCAGCCGCCCTGAATCTTAGTAACAAGATCGGCATCACCGACAAAATCAGCGCCTGCGTCTTCCGCCGCCTTTGCAAGATCGCCCTTTGCAAAAACGGCAACGCGAACGTTTTTACCGGTTCCGTTGGGAAGCACAACCGCGCCGCGAACCTGCTGGTCTGCGTGGCGTGAGTCAACGCCCAAACGAACGTGTACTTCAATGGTTTCATCAAATTTTGCCGTGGCTGTTTTAACTGCAAGATCAAGTGCCTCGGCAGTTTCATAAAGATTTGAACGGTCTACAAGCTTTGCGCCGTCCATATATTTTTTTCCGTGTTTCATAATTAAATTACCTCCAGTGGTTAATCGGATCTTTCCTCCCACAAGGGAATCAGTCTTCTACCGTAACGCCCATGCTGCGGGCTGTGCCTGCTATCATGCTCATTGCCGCCTCAAGAGTTGCCGCGTTAAGATCGGGCATCTTTGTTTCTGCAATCTGCTGAATCTGAGCCTTTGTGATTGTGGCAACCTTGTTTTTATTCGGAACACCGGACGCTGTTTCGATTCCGCAAGCTTTTTTGATAAGAACGGCTGCGGGCGGCGTCTTAGTAACAAATGTGAATGAACGGTCGTCGAAAACCGTGATAACCACGGGAATAACAAGACCGACATCATTCTTGGTTCTTTCGTTAAATTCCTTGGTGAAAGCCATAATGTTTACACCGTGCTGACCGAGCGCAGGACCTACCGGCGGTGCCGGAGTTGCCTTGCCGGCGGGAATTTGCAGCTTAATTAAGCCTACTACCTTTTGAGACATAATAAATTTCCTCCTAAAAAATGTGGTATGGCGGGGAATCCCCTCCCACTCACCGCTTAGCGGTGAATAACAAGCAGCGTAGCTGCCGATTACCAAAATTAATTAATCGTCAACCTTTTCAAGCTGGTCAAGCTCAAATTCAACCGCCGTTTCACGGCCGAACATTGAAATTGTAACCTGAACGCTGTTTTTGTCAACGTCAACGGAATCAACAGTTCCCGAAAATCCTTCAAGCGGACCGTCAATAACATTAACAAGATCGCCTTCTTTATAAGCAACCTCAACGCTGATTTTTTCAACGCCGAGCTTTTTGACCTCCTCCTCAGTTAAAGGAACAGGCTTGCTTTCGGGTCCTACAAATCCCGTGCATCCTCTTATGTTGCGAACAACATACCATGTATCGTCGTTCATAACCATTTTAACGAGAACGTATCCCGGAAAGATTTTTCTTTCAACTTCTTTTTTTGATCCGTCTTCTTTAATTTCAACAACTGTTTCTGTGGGAACCGAAACCTCTTGAATCAAATCGTGAAGATTGCGGTTTTCAACAACAGTTTGAATATTGCTTGCCACCTTGTTTTCATAACCTGAAAAGGTGTGCGCAACGTACCATCTTGCTTCTTCCATATGGATAGTGAGCCTCCGTAAATAATTACAGCTTACTCAGCCGTCTGCCCGGTTGTTTCTTCCGAGCCCGCGTCAGCGTTTGTATCGGCATTCGTGTTTTCTTCAATATCTATATCGGATTCGGATGTATCTTCCGCGGTATCGCTGACGGTTGTGTTGTCTGCAAGGCTTTTAACGCCTTTCATGGCGAGAGAAAGAACAGTGTCAACACCGTAAATCGCAACACCTATTACGAGAGAAAACAAAAGCACGATAGCTGTGTTTTTAATAGTATCCTTGGCTGTCGGCCAAACAACTTTCTTGCACTCGGCACTAACGCTCTTGAAGAAAGATACTATGGATTTAAACGGATTCTTCTTTGATTTTTTACTTTTTCCTGCCTTTTTGGCGCTTTTATCTGCCTTCTGAGGCTTTTTAGCGTCTTTTTCGGCTTTCTTATCTTCAGCCATATCTATCCTCCGTTACTTTGTTTCTCTGTGAGTTGTGTGTTTTCTGCAAAACGGGCAATACTTATTCATTTCAAGTCTGTCCGGCGTGTTCTTTTTGTTTTTCATTGTGTTGTAGTTGCGTTGTTTGCATTCAGTGCAAGCTAAAGTTACCTTAACTCTCATTTTGGCACCTCCATTATTTCGATATATAATCTCCCTCGCATTTAAAAAGGGCAAAAAATTAACCCCTTTAAGAGGTGTAATTAATATATCACAATGCAAAATATATTGTCAAGTAATTTTGCCAAAAAATTTGCATTTATTTGTAAATTATATTATTATATTAGAAACATCATATATATTGTGTTTGGAGAATCATATGACCACAATTATAATCGGCGCCGGAGCGTCCGGGCTTGCGGCCGCAATCACATTGAAAAGAAATCTTCCCAATGAGGAAGTTATAATTCTTGAACGTCTTTCCGTTGCGGGTAAAAAAATACTTGCAACAGGAAACGGCAGATGCAATTTAACAAATACCGCCGCGGAAAATTACAGCGAGGTGCGCGATTTTTTTGAAAAAATCGGTCTTGCGTTGCGGGCGGAAGATCAGGGGCGCGTTTATCCATATTCCATGAAAGCCGAAACAGTGCTTGAAATTTTAACGGAAAAATGCGATAATCTCGGAGTGCGCTTAATAACGGACTGCGAAGTTACGGATATAAAAAGTGATCTCACCGTCTGTTCCTCAAAAGGAATTTTCTCCGCAAACAGCGTTATAGTTTGCACGGGAGGAACGGCACAGAAAAATTTGGGTTCAAACGGCAGCGGCTACAAATTGTTAAAAAGGCTCGGTCACAATGTAACAGACCTATCCCCCGCTCTTGTTCAGCTCACTTCTTCCAGCAAATATCCGCGCGCAATAAGCGGCACGCGAACACGATGTCGCCTCAGAATAGAGCTTGACGGCACGTCGGTTGCAGAGGAATACGGAGAAATTCTTTTCACGGATTACGGTCTTTCGGGCATCGCCGTAATGAATCTCTCTCATATCGCATCGGAAAATTTTGCGAAAAGAAATCCAAAAAAATGCGTTGCAGTAATTGATTTAACGCCGGAAATCAGCGAAAAGGCTCTTTTGGCGCATATAAAGAAATTCGACACTCTGCGCGGAATCCTCGGCAGCAAGCTGTGGGATATCATTTACAGGCAAGCGCGCGATGATGACGAAACGGCGGCAAAAATCACTAAAAACTGGCGCCTTATAATCACAGGAACAAAGGGTTTTGACTTTGCGCAGATAACAAACGGCGGAATTCCGTTAGACGAAATTTATGAATTTGAATCTCGGTTTGCCGAAAACATTTTTATCTGCGGAGAACTGTTAAACGTGCAATTCCCATGCGGCGGTTATAATCTTGATTTTGCATGGCACAGCGGAATAAAAGCCGCAAAAAGGATAACGGAAAAACGATATGATAAGAATAAATGAAATTAAGCTTTCGCTTGACGAGGACGAAAGCGTTTTAGCCGAAAAGGCAGCTAAAATCCTAAAACTAAATAAAAAATATATCAGCTCCCTAACCGTATATAAAAAGAGTGTTGACGCGAGAGATAAAGACGATATACACTTTTCCTATTCTGTTGACGTTGAGATTTCACTTGATGAAAAACAGATTACGGCAAAATGCAAATCGCCCAAGGTGTCTCTTGCAAAACCTTATGTTTATGAAATTCCCGAAAACAAGCGTAAATCAAAATATCGCCCTGTGATAGCGGGCTTTGGCCCTGCCGGTATGCTTGCGGGAATAATTCTCGCCGAGGCCGGATTGAAACCTATAATTCTTGAGCGGGGAAAAGATATAGATTCGCGCCGCAGGGACGTCAACGAATTTTGGACAAAGCGAAGATTAAACGAGGAATCAAACGTTCAGTTCGGCGAGGGAGGAGCGGGAACTTTTTCTGACGGAAAGCTGACAACGGGAATAAAAAGCCCTTTTATACGAAAGGTTTTACAGGAGCTTTACGAAGCAGGCGCGCCTGAAGAAATCCTATATTCATCAAAGCCGCATATCGGCACGGACAGACTTGAAACAGTAGTTAAAAATATAAGAAAAAAGATAGAGAGGCTCGGAGGCGAGGTTCGTCTTGAATCAAGGCTTGACAGACTAATTGTTTACAACGGATTTATTCAAGGGATAACATATTCAAAAAACGGCAAAAGTATTGATATAGAGGCAGACAGCGTAATTATGGCTATCGGTCACAGTGCAAGAGATACTGTTGAAATGCTCTACAATTCGGGAGTGAACATAATACAAAAGCCTTTTTCCGTAGGTGCAAGAATCGAGCATCCGCAAAAGCTTATAAACAACGCGCAATACGGCAGATTTGCAGATCATCCCAAGCTCGGCGCCGCCGATTATAAACTTTCATGCCACGGCTTGCACGAGCGCGGAGCATACACATTCTGTATGTGCCCCGGCGGAACAGTGGTTGCGGCGGCAAGCGAAAAAGAAGGCGTTATTGTAAACGGAATGAGCAATCTTGCAAGAGACGGCGAAAACGCAAACAGCGCTCTTCTTGTGGGAATAGAAACTTGCGATTTTCCAAGTGAACATCCGCTTGCGGGAATTTATTATCAGCGTGAAATCGAACACAGAGCATTTGAACTTGCAGGCGGAAATTACAAGGCTCCCGCCCAGCTTGTGGGTGATTTCCTCGCAGGCAAAAAGAGCAGCGAAATCGGAAACGTTAAACCAACTTGCCCCACGGGCGTAACATTAACAAACCTTGACGAATGTCTGCCGTCAAAGGTTTCCGCAACAATGAAATCCGCGATAGTCCAAATGGACAAAAAGCTGCACGGCTTTAATCTTTACGACGCGGTTCTGACCGCTCCCGAAACACGCAGCTCAAGCTCTGTGAGAATTTTAAGAGATGAATTCTGCCAGTGCAATATAAGAGGCGTATATCCTTGCGGCGAAGGCGCGGGATATGCCGGCGGAATAGTTTCCGCCGCTGTGGACGGAATAAAGTGCGCCCACGCCGTTCTTTCGGACGAGCATTAAAAACTGAAGAGGCTGCCTCACGATTTGAACAAGTCCGTAAAAAATGGACAATAGAAAAAAGCCCCCTGTTGATGTAGAATATATATCAAGAGGGGGATATTTTTATGCCAAGAAGTTATCAACACATAAGCGATTATGAAAACGAAATATTAGAATTAAGAAAACAAGGAAAGAGCAGAAAAGAAATAAGTGAATTGTTGGGATTTAGTCAAAAACAGTTGCAGAATTTCATTACCAGATATAACAAGAAGCAAAAAATGCTTGAAGCCGGACAAGCAATTCACAAGAAAGGCAGACCCGGCAAAAACGATAAAGGAATACCGCCATCAATTCAAAGGTTGGATAAGCTTGCTCAAATGCGATATGTAATGGCAAGCAAAGACAGATATATTAAGCGATTAGAAATGGAAAATGAGTTAATGCGGGATTTTCTCTCGCTCGCAGAAAGGAAGTGAAGCCATCAATAAAGTATCAAGTAATCATTAAGCATAAAGACAAATATTGCATTAGTCAGATGTGTAAGTTCTTTGGAGTATCAAGAAGCGGGTATTATGCATTTTTGAAACGATTGGATATACCGGATAGAGATTTGCCATTGGCCGATAAGATAAGAGAGTGTCAGGAAGGAACTCATAGAACATATGGATATCGCAGAGTACATATATGGCTTGAAAGACAAGGAATATACCGAAATCCAAAGACAGTATTAAGAATTATGCAAAAATACAATCTACTATCTGTTGTACGCAGAAAAAAGTTTAAGTATGTATCAGAGCATTTACATAAGTATCCTAATCTATTGAACAGAGAGTTTAATGCAGATAGACCAAATCAAAAATGGGTTACAGATATATCATATATACCAACGCAGCAAGGTAATTGCTATCTTTCAGTAATCAGAGATTTGTATGACAACAGTATTGTATCTTACCATATGTCAAAGGATATGACAGTAAAGCTTGTGCTTGATACTATTAGAAAAGCTTTGCAAAAAGAAAATGTCACTGCAGAGTTGCAGCTCCACAGTGACCAAGGTTCGCAATATGTATCTCATGAATACCATTTGCTAACACAATCATACGGCATAACGCCGTCAATGTCAAGACGAGGAAACCCATATGATAACGCATTAGCTGAAAATTTCTTTTCAATTCTCAAAACAGAATGTATACACAGAGTCAAACTTGCCAGCTATGAGGAGGCGAGCCTCCTCATAGCTGAATACATCAACTTCTACAACAATTACAGAATTCAAACAAAAACAAAACTGACTCCGCTTGAAAAACGAAATCAGTTTGTTGCTTAAAATTTAATTTTCTACATCAAATAGGCTTTTTTGTACTGTCTGCACAATCTGGGGCAGTTCAATTTTCGTGAGACAGCCGTTTTCATTATTTTAGTTCTATTAAAATATATTTTTCATTCCCCTTTATAGTGTGATACATTGTATCATCCAAAACGGGCAAATCAAATGTTGTTAAATCAACGGGAATGTCGTTATCCATTTCTTTGAGAGTTTTAACATTTCTCAAATCGAAAAAATGATAAAAATAAAATTTGCCCCAATTATCGGATGCGTCCCCAAAAGTTGTGGGAACCAGTCTGTTAAGCATTTGGTAATCCTGCGGCATATTATCAATAATCGGGGAAAGACCTATATCTCCTGATAACTGTATCGTTTTAATTTCGTCTGTATTAACTGTTTCAAGCTCGCTTAAATCATATACCACTTCGCTTACTCTTAAATCCGTGTATCGCTGCTGTTCTGCCAAAGCATTTCCATATGTAAAGGCAAATGAAATGAATAACCAACTTAAAGCGAAGCATATAAGTTTTGCCGGATACACCCTTTTCGCCGCTGAAATATAAACGGCAAGCAAAGCTATTGCCACCCCTATTCCATACATCGCTCTGGGATTAAACAGCGGTTCTGTTAACAAGGGATAAACACCTAAAAACAATATACACATAAAAGCCACGGTTATAACAGACACCGGCAAAGCAAATAATTTTTTCCTTGAAGAATCACGAACTGCCGCGTATATAAACGCAATTATAATTAAAACTATCAAAAGGAGCCACGGCTTTTTTAAATCCGTGTAAATAAGAGTGTAATATTTTTGAAAATTTGCAAAGGTTTGAGAAATCAAATTGACCGATGAGGGAACTGAAATATCAACATATGTGTTTTCCACTCTGTTCATAATAAACAGTCTGAAAAAAATTAAAGAAACCGAATAAGCGCCAGCCGAAACAGCAATAAATTTAATTATATTTTTAAATTTTTCGCCTTTATTCCACATAATAAAGCAAAGGATAACAGCAATAAGAGGATATATTCCCGACGACGCCTGATACGTCATACACATCACTAAATTTCCAATAACAGACGCAGCAAAAAACGCAATACTGCCGCGTTTTAAAAATAAAAACGGAAAAACACCGGCTAAAACAGATAATGCCATATAAGGCGAATCATATTTATAGGATAGACACTGTAAAAAATACGGTGACAGAACCATAGGTATAACGGAAATATAATTCCAAAACGAAAACTTCCTTTTCCCTGTTATTAAATAGATAACAAAAACGCTTGACAATGCGGATATGCATGCCGCCAAAAACTGAGGCAAAGGAGATATATCTGTTAAATACCAGTCTCCGTGAACCAACGCCGACAAATACACGGAAACATATCTGCCGAAAAACGTCCAGTCACAGTATCCCTTATAGACCCTGCCCATATCGTCGCAATAATTAAAATCGGCTCTTATAACAGCGCTTATGCTTATAAGATATATTACAGACAATATTATTAAAGGCTTTATCATAAAACTATATGTTTTAAATAGATAAGTAAAGTAATTTACAGTTTTACTCCGTATTTTTTCAGCCGCGGATTTTAAATTATTTATCTTCGTAAGTTTTCGTACCATAAAAATTGCCCCCCTGCAAACAAGTTATTTTAGCATTGTAAACTAACTTTTACCGAATTTATACTCAATATATTAAGCAGATTTAAAAGATTGAGTATGATACCATAATTTCGGTGATTCGTTGTGATAAACTACAAGCCTTTTTATGATACTTTATTCAGAAAAAACATAACGGAATATAATTTAATTTTCAAACAGGGATTTTCCGCAAACACACTTTACAGAATAAAAAAGGGTGAGGCAATAAGCACTAAAACTTTAGACGCTCTTTGCTATGCGCTCGATTGCAACGTTGAAGATATAATAAAATTCGAGAAAGAATAACCCGTCGATCATTTATGATTGACGGGTTTGTTTATGATATTTTTATTATACTTGTGCTTTTTCTTTTGCCTCTCTTTTTAAAATCACATTATTATACAACTGCTCTATTTCAGCGAGATGATTGTAATTTTCAAACTGTATAATAAGATTTTTTGCTCTTATATACGGTTTTGTAACGCGCTGATATATTGAAACGGATTTTACAAACGCTTTAAGCTCTCTTCTTGCCTTTATACTTTCAAGAAGAGTTTTTGTTTCACGATTCTGAATTTCCTCCTTAACGTTCTCATCAGGCTCGGTAAGATTTTCAGCGCCGTATTTTTTTATCAGCTTTGTGGACTCACGCTTTATTCTCGCAAGCTCTATGGCGTCCGCTCTGATAACGCGCTCCTCTTTTGTTGACTTCGGAAGATTTTTAGCCGCTTTCATTTCATCATCGGCGCACGAATATTCAAACACTTTTCCGCATTCGCACACCTTGTAAGCCTCATCAAGCTGTTTACGATATCGCGGCGTTGAAAATTTATTGAGCTCATCAAGAACAATCGGCATGGATTCAATATTGTTGTTTCTTTCTCTTATTTCTCTTATCTTTCTTCTCTCCGCGCGAATTGCGTCTTTACGTTTTCGCTTTTCGTCGTCGGTTCCGTTGGGCATAGCTTTTGCGGCGGAAAGTGCAGACTTGTCCGCTTTCAACTTCTGCGCCCCGTCAAGCTCCCTTGCCGAATTAATTATTTGCATTGCCTCAACAAGCTCCTCATCGTCAAGCACACCGTCTCCGTAATCCTCAAACATTTTGCGGATTTTGAGAACATTTACATATCCTTGATGCTTGTTTTCGGTTAAATCATAGAAAAGATAGGGAATAAGATTTAGTATTGCTCCTATTATCGAGCAAAACAGCAATACCCTGAAAAGGTTGTTTCTCAAGGTGTCGTTATAAAGAACATTGTAATCTTCATGAACACCCATCTTTTCGTAAATCGCCGGAACAACAAGACCCGTAAAAAAGCCGAGAACCGTTCCTATAAGTCCGAGAGGTCCGAAAAGACCGTCTATCCTCACGCCGGTTTTCCACTGATGATAATCACGCATATCGGCATTTATGTTCGGAAAATAAATATTACCGAAAGTATTAAAAAAGCCGTTCATAAAAAGTATAACGCAAACCGCAAAGAGATTTTTAAAGCAGAAAAACATTATTGTAAACAAAACCACATTCATAAGGTTGCAAATAATAAGCAGATTTCTTTTGCCCAACTTTTTTATGGCAACAGGGGCAAGGATCATAGACCACAGCGCGGCATTCCCTATAATTGTATTTGCTATTCCGAGCTGAGCCGCCTTTTCCCCGTTATACGAATACACAAAAGACCAGCCGAGAATAACGCCGTAGGCGGACTCAAGGAATCCTATCCAGCCCGCGCTGTTGATAATCCAGAAATATTTATTTTTGGCAACCTCGCGCAGCGCGTCAACAATGCTGACGTATTCCATTTTCTTTTTGGGAAGAATCAATCTTTCTTTTATCATTCTGAAGAAAACGGTGTTTATAACAAGACCGACGGCGGAAAATACAGGATAAATTATGCGGTAAGTTTTGATATTATTCAAACCGTATGTAAGCCCGGCGATAGTTGGGATAATAAAGCCGGAAAGCGTTGGCGCGAGGGAATATATTATTTGCGATATACTCATTACCGTTGCTCTTTCCTGAGCGTTCGGCGTTATAATCTGCTGAAGATATTGAAAAGCCTCGTTATAAAAATTCAAAAAATACTGAATTATAATGTATGATATTTCAACAACCACAGCTTTTGTGATATAATTCCAGCTTTCAAACGGGAGCCACACAAATATTGCCGCAAGCGCTACCATAGGAAATGAATATCGCAGCATAAACGGAATGAATTTTCCGCCTTTAAGATGATGATTGTCAAAATACCATCCGCGGAAAAACGCAATCGGGATGCCGATAAGATTTGCCACTATAAGCATTACAGACAAATCAAGGGGCTTTAGCCCAATGCTTGCCCCAACCAAGAAATTTGCCGCGTCAAGACCTATTACCGACGGGAGCGAGGTTGTCCAATGCACACCGAATCCGGCAGCTCCGAGAGTTGCCACTTCTTTATACGGAACGTAATTTCCTTTGGCAGGAGTATTCCAATATTTTTTGCCTATTGAAACAACTTCTGCCACCTTTTCTTTTAGGCTCACATTAAATTCCCCTTATTTTTATTTCCCCGCACTATATGTATTTAAGGGCGCAAAATAAATACTTCTTTTTAAAGAATTTTAAAAACACGCCCCCTATAGTACAATTACCATTATAATCAAAATTGATTAATATGGCAACATAATCTTTATAAATCAGCACATATTGTTTAAAAGCCGGCTCATTTGATTTATACCGCGCTTTTGATTTGCGATGATAGATTTTAAAACGGGAACCAATTCGCAGCATGTGCAGTGACAAAGCGCGTTTTCGCTCATTTTAACCGCTCCCATGTGATGCGGTATCATTTCGCGTAAGAAATTGCAATTTACCGAATTTGTGTAACAGGCGTTTTTCATACAATCAAACATATTGTTCAGAATCCGCTCGTTATTTCTTTCATACAGGCATAAATCGGCTCTCGAATTTTCCTTAGCGGAGCAGGCACATTCTATACTTTCAAGCGCCTCTATGCTTTCTTTCTGTTCTTCTATTATACAGCAGGCAATTTTTTGAACCTCAAGATTCGTTGTGTATTTAAGAATATTTTCACTCATTCTTATTGCGGCTCTGTGGTGGGGGAGCATCTGCGCAATAAAATTATGCGAAATGCTGTCTGTCATTTCTGTGCACTTCATCTCATCAATCATATCATCAAGAATCTCGTTGTAATTACAGAGATAATTTTTTGTAACGTCGCTTAACATACATTGTTTGCAATTCATATTTAATCTCCTTTCATAAACATTATATTCAGAGGAAAATAATCGGTGCGCCGAGGGATATACCGCACTGTTTCAATAAAAATAATATTTACTCTTGATTTTGTTGTTAATTCCTGTTACAATTAACAACGATGAATTGCACAAGGGGTATTAGCGCAGTTGGGAGCGCACCACACTGGCAGTGTGGGGGTCAGGGGTTCAAGTCCCCTATACTCCACCAAAGTTACAAGCGGTTTATGTCTGCTGAAAATAGACCCAAAACGGTTCGCCGTTTTGGGTCTATTTTTTGCCGCTTTCGGCTATTTCCCTAAGAGGAACTCCTGCCGGACAGATACAGGAGCGGGTGAAAACCGCCGTAGGCGGCGAATGAATTCTCCGCATCCTCCCCACAATTTTGCCGGAAAAACGGGGGCGCGATTGCAGGAGGCACTTTGAATCCCGTTTCACAGTATGCTATAATAATATAAAACACACGACAAATCAGATTTATAATTGCGGAGGTTACTATAAATCAATATTTAGCGATTATTGTAATAATTAAAAAACATAGATAAAATTTGCTCTTTATTTGATATTTATCGGCTCATAATTTGGTTGCTTTGATATTATTGAGCCCCAAAAATTCTAACATTTTTGGTAAATTCCGATAATATCTCCGCGCATTGTTGACAAAAAGCACTTCTCATTGTAAAATACATCTTGGTTTGAAATGCTATAATTATTAAATAAGATAATTATAATATTGAAATTATATTAATAACCATTAGCAATTTGCGAGGTGTTGATTTAGTGAAAGAAAAAATCTGGCTTTCATCCCCTACAATGCATGGCGACGAGCAAAAATTTATAAAAGAGGCTTTTGACACCAACTGGATTGCTCCTCTCGGCAAAAATGTTGATGAATTTGAAAGGGAAACGGCGGCATATGTCGGTTGTAAATCGGCGGCGGCTTTAAGCTGCGGAACAGCGGCTCTCCACATGGCATTTAAACTTGCGGGAATAAAAAGCGGCGACGTTGTTCTCTGTTCCGATCTAACATTTTCCGCTACGGTTAACCCCGTTTCATACGAAAACGGAACGCAGGTTTTTATTGATTCCGAAAAAGAAACCTGGAATATGGACCCCAATGCTCTTGAAAAGGCGTTAAAAAAATACGGTGATAAAGTTAAAGCTGTTGTTGCCGTTAATCTTTACGGAACTCCCGCTAAATTGGATGAAATTCGTGATTTATGTGATAAATATCAAAAAATTTTTATAGAAGACGCTGCTGAATCACTCTCTGCCACTTACAAAGGAATGCAAACGGGTACTTTCGGCAAATACGGAATTTTAAGCTTTAACGGAAACAAAATCATCACCACCTCCGGTGGAGGAATGCTTTTGTGCGATGATGAAAAGGCAACCGAAAAAGTTAAATTCTGGAGCACTCAGGCAAGAGAGCCTGCGCCATGGTATCAGCACAAGGAATTGGGATACAATTACAGAATGTCAAACATTGTGGCGGGCATCGGCCGCGGTCAGTTGCTCCACATTGAAGAGCACCGTGCAAAAAAAGAAAAAATCTATCGCAGATACGCTGCCGCATTGTCAGATTTACCTATTCAAATGAATCCGTATCTTGATTGCAGCAAACCGAATTTTTGGCTTAGCTGTTTAACAATAAACAAAGAAGCCGTTAACAAAGTTACTCCCGAAAAAATCCGGCTTAAACTTGAAGAAAACAATATTGAGGCACGGCCTATATGGAAGCCGATGCATTTGCAGCCTGTTTTTGCAGACAGAGATTTTATCTCTGTTAACAAAAACGAAGTGAGCGGCGATATTTTCAGCAGGGGTCTATGCCTTCCGTCGGATATAAAAATGACCGAGGAGCAACAAAACGAAGTTATTAAAATCATTAAAGAATGTTTTTAAGCGCTTATTTGTTTTCTAAATCAAAATCGTGTTTTTATGATGCCCCGCCTACCATCTTAACCGAGCAAAAGTCCCTTTAAACGCAAAACGCACCCCGCTATATTTTCAATATGCTGTGTTTTGCGTTTTTATATTCGGTATTTTAAACCGCATGAGGTTATCTCTATGACTATATTACTGAAACTTATGGCTGCAAGTTTGATGCTTGCAGGTCTTTCAAGTTTAACTTCAAAAAAAGATTTACTAACAGGCGAATATGTAAAAAAAGAATGGTTTTTCTATGCCATAATGGCAGTTGTTCTTTTTGTTTTTGTCGGACTGAGAACAAATATAAACGATACCTTTGCTTATCTTAACGCGTATGAGGGAACACCTGCCACAAAGCCTGCTCTAAGTGAAATTTTTCAGTCTTCGGAGAATAGAATAGGCGGATTTTCTTTTTTTCAAAGATGGCTTAAATATTTCGGCGCAAGTGACCAAACATTTTTAATGTTTTTTTCCGCTTTAACAAACTGTATTTACCTTTGGTTTATCAGAAAATACACACATAATATACCTTTATCTATATTTTTGTTCTTTACAACAGGCGTATACGGTTTCACAATGGCGGCCATGAGGCAGTGCGTTGCCACGGCTTTTTGCCTTATTGGGGTAGACAGATGCATAAGAAGAAAGTGGATTCCGTTTGTTTTATGGATTCTTTTTGCATGGTGGTTTCATCCGTTTTCTATTTTTTACATTATCTGCCCGTTTTTATTTTTCCGCCCGTGGAGCACAAAAACATATCAGCTGCTGATGCTGTTCTTACTTGCGGCAATTGCCCTTCGCCCAATGATAGGAGTGGTTGTGGATACTGCCGAAGTAATAGGAAAAGAATACACAGAGGAAGAACTCAGCGGAGCAGGCGTTAATCCCTTCAGACTCGCGGTATGCGCAGTGCCCTTGGTGCTTTCGTTTGTTTCAAGAGATATCATAGCCGCAAACGAAGAAAACGACGCGGATAATCTTATAATGAACTTAACTATGATAAATGCCGAAATAATGTTCGTTGCTCTTTTCGGCACAGCAAATTATTTTGCACGATTGGCAAATTACTTTTTGATTTTTCAAACTCTTTCTCTTCCGTGGCTTTTCAAATTATTCAGTAAAAAAAGCAAAACCGTGCTGACCGTGTTTGCCGTTGCCTGTTATATGATGTATTATTATTACGAATGCGTTATAGCACACGGCGCATTTGATGACAGATTGCAGAGCGTTCCTCTTTTTGAGTATTTGCAAACGCTTTTTTGATTAAAACGCAAAAAAATTATAAGAGGTTTTTAATATGACAGATGCCAAAGGAAACGAGTATATTGTTGAAAATTATGAAAATTACAGAAAAATTCAGCTAATTGAATTAGAAATGCTTAAAGAAGTTGACAGGATTTGCAAAAAGTATAATTTGCAGTATTATTTAGCCGGAGGAACTCTTTTGGGAGCTGTTCGGCACGGCGGATTTATTCCGTGGGATGATGATCTTGATATTTTTCTTTTTAGAAAAGATTATGAAAAACTTGCAGAAGTTATTGATAAAGAATTAGACAAAAGAATGTTTTATCAGGATTGGCACAAAGAAAAGGACTATCCCTATAATTTTGCAAAAATCAGAATGAACGGAACAAAATTTGTTCAAAGCGAACTTTCGCAATTGCGTATGCATCACGGCATTTTTATTGATATTTTTCCTCTTGATAATGTTCCGAATAATAAAATTAAGCGTTCGATTCATCTAAAAAAAATTACAACGTTAGAAACTTTGTTATCAATTTCTTATATGTCATTCAAAAAAGGAGGCAGATATCGTTCGCTTCCTCAACGCATTATAATAGCCATGGTTAAAACATTCTGTTCCAGTCAGTCCATACACAAAATATTAGAAAAAGAGGTTACAAAATACAGTTCGATTGAATGCGACATTTTTGCTCAAAAAACGGGAAAAGATGCCCTAAATGAAGTCTACCCGAAAAAGTGGTTTGAAAATATAAAATATATTGATTTTGAAGGTTTGAAATTTCCCGCCCCAAGTGCGGCGGAAGAATGGCTTACCCGCTTTTACGGTGACTATATGTCCCTGCCTCCTGTTGAGGAACGAGGTCAAACCCACCCGATAGATGAGCTTGATTTCGGAGACTTTTATAAATAATTTTGAGGTTAATATATGCACAATCCAAAAATCAGCATTATTATTCCATGCTATAATGTTGCCGAATATCTGCCGAAATGCCTTGATTCGGTGATTAATCAAACATACAGTAATTTGGAAATCATCTGTGTTAATGACGGTTCATTGGATAATTCAATGGATGTTTTGAATGATTATAAATCTAAGGATGATAGAATAATTGTTATATCACAGGATAATCAAGGACTTTCGGGTGCTCGCAACACAGCATCCAAATACGTTTCCGGGGATTATATAATGTATGTAGACGGTGACGATTGGATTGATTCGGATACTTGTGAAAAAGCCGTCACCGCTGCTATTGATTATAATGCAGATTTAGTAATTTGGAGTTATATCAGAGAATATTCAGACAAGTCAAAACCAAAGTATATATTTGATAAAAAAGAAATAATATTTGATGAAAAAGGATGCAAAGATATAATTCACAAACGAATTGTAGGATTATGTGGAAATGAGCTGTCTGTACCTGAGAATGCAGACTCTTTGGTTACTGCTTGGGGAAAATTATATAAATCTAACTTGATACTTGAAAAGAACATACAGTTTGTTAATACCAAACTGATAGGAACGGAGGACGCGCTTTTCAATATCTATGCTCTCAGCTCTGTTAAAAAGGCTGTATACATTCCTTACTGTTTATATCACTATCGCAAAGATAACATCGCTTCCCTAACATCGAATTATAAGGAAAACCTGTTTTTTCAGTGGCAGCATCTGTTTGACCTTATTGAAGAATACATTCGTTCAAATGCTCTTGACGAATCGTATACCGAAGCGCTGAACAACAGAATCTGTTTAAGTATTATAGGGCTTGGTCTTAATGTTATGGATGCCGACAAAAGCGTTAATAAAGTTAAAGAAATCAAAAAAATTATATCCTCTGAAAGATACAGAAAGGCATATAAGCAACTAACGCTGAAATATTTTCCGATTCATTGGAAAATATTTTTTGCGTGTGCGAAATATAATTTTGCATTTGGAGTTTTTATATTGCTAAAAGCTATAAAAATTTTGATTGGAAAGTAAATTTTTAAAGTTCCAAATAAATATAGCGGCAGTTTTGCCCATAACGCTGACGCAGCGTTTCATAAAAAAACGGGAAAACCGCAATAAAATATGTTATTGAGGTGAATTATGTTAAAAGAAGAGCCCATCAGAATACTTAATTTGTTCACGGTTATGAATTACGGCGGTGCCGAAACAATGGTAATGAATTATTACCGCAATATTGACAGAACAAAGGTTCAGTTTGATTTTATGGTTCACAGGCAGGAACGCGGCGTATACGATGATGAAATCGAATCCCTTGGCGGCAGGATATACAGAATGTGCCCCGTTCGTCCGCAGTATTTTCATCACTATAAAAAACTTCTAAAAAATTTCTTCAACGAGCATAAAGAATACAAAATAATACATTCGCATATGTCCGAAATGGGTTATTTTGTTTTTAAAGAAGCTAAAAAGCACGGCATAAACATAAGAATCTGCCATTGCCACAGCGCCAGAGGAGAATGGAGTATTTTAAAAATCAAAAATATTTTCAGAAGATGGTTTGTGCGCAAAATTCAAAAAGAGTTCACCGTTCCGTTTACCTGTTCTATAAACGCCGGAAAAACTTATTTTAGAGGCATTGATGAAAATGAAATGGTTTTGATGCCCAATGCGGTGGATTCGTCTTTGTATTCATATAATCAAGCCGTACGCGATGATGTCAGAAAGGAACTGAATCTTGAAAATAAACTTGTAATAGGAAATGTTTCATCGTTTGTGCAGGTAAAAAATCATACTTTTATAATTGATATACTCAACGAGCTTGTTAAAACGAATAAAAATATTGCCGTAGTGTTTGTTGGTGAAGGCGAATTAATAAAAGATATCAGGCAAAAGGTTAACGAACTGAATTTGCAGAAATACGTTTTGTTTTTGGGAAGAAGAGCAGACGTTGCCCGATTGCTTCAGGCTTTTGATATTTTTATTATGCCGTCTCTGAGAGAAGGGCTGCCGGTTTCACTGATTGAGGCGCAGGCTGCCGGTTTGCCGTGCATTATATCAAACAGAATAACAAGTGAAGTTGCCGTAACGGATTTAGTTAAATTCAAAAGTTTGGAAGAAAGTGCAAAGGATTGGGCAAAGGCAATTTTGGATATTGATGTTTCTAAAAGACGAAACACAAATTCCGATATTATTGATTCGGGATATGATATTAAGGCTTCCGCAAAATGGCTTGAAGATTATTACCTTAAATGCTGGAATAATTAAAACGGAGAGATTATGAATAACGCTGATTTAACGGTTTTCACACCGGCATATAACCGCGCGCACACATTAACAAGAACATATAATTCATTATGTAATCAAAGCTGCAAGGATTTTATATGGCTTGTTGTTGACGACGGCTCAACAGACAACACCGCCGAGCTTGTCCGCGAATGGCAAAAAAAGAGCAACGGCTTTGAAATAAAATATATTTACAAAGAAAACGGCGGTATGCACACGGCGCATAATACGGCTTATGAAAATATAGACACTGAGCTTAATGTTTGCATAGATTCGGATGATTATATGCCCGATGACGCCGTTGAAAAAATTTTAAACTGCTGGAAAAAATACGGCAGAGATGAATACGCCGGAATAATTGCCCTTGATGTTGACAGTGAAAAAAAGCAAGTAATAGGAACCGAGCTGCCAAGCGGCAGAAAATCCATTTCTACGTCGGATTTTTACGGCGGAGGCGGCAGCGGAGACAAAAAATACATTTACCGCACGAGTGTTATAAACTCCGTTCCTCCCTATCCCGTTTTTGAAGGCGAAAAATATTTTTCATTGGGTTATAAATACACTTTGATTGCTCAAAAATACGAGATGATTATACTGAACGAGCCTGTTTGCGTTGTTGAATACAGAACAGACGGGAGCAGCTTGAATATGCTTCGCCAATACAAAAGAAATCCAAAGGGCTTTGCTTATTTGCGAAAGTTTGATATGAAATACAACAAATCGCTTAAACGCAATATAATCGAAAACATTCATTATGTTTCAAGCAGTATTTTTGCAAAAAACAAAAAGTTCATAAGCGAATCGCCTATGAAACTTTTAACTTTTGCGTCTGTTCCTTTTGGAATTATGCTTAATATATATATAAGAATCAAAACAAAGGATTAACCGCGCCTTATTTATATTTTAAAACCCTCCGTAAAATTTATTAAACAGTGGAGACGATATCGTGATACCCAAAATAATACATTATTTTTGGTTCGGTAAAAAACCGAAAGGCAAAAAAGAAACGAAGTGCATTGAGAGCTGGAAAAAGTATTGCCCCGATTACGAAATCAAAGAATGGAACGAATCAAACGTTGATTTGAATATTATGCCTTTTGTGAAAGAGGCATATGAGGCTAAAAAATACGCTTTTGTGAGCGATGTTTTAAGGCTTGGCGTGCTCTACAACGAGGGCGGAATTTATTTTGATACCGATGTTGAGCTGGTTAGAAATTTTGATGATTTGCTTGACAACGCAGGCTTTATCGGCTTTGAAAACAACAGCTTCGTTAATACGGGTCAAGGCGTCGGCGCCGAAAAAGGCAACCCCATTATCAAAGAAATGTTTGACTATTATAAAGGCGTGAACTTTTTAAACAAAGACGGATCGCTCAATCCTTTGGGGTGCCCGATAGTGAACACAAAAATTTTAACCGACCGCGGTCTTGTTTTAAACGGGGAAAAGCAAAATATAAACGGCTTTGTTGTTTTTCCCGCAGATTATTTTAATCCTTACAACGACTCATTGGGAAAACTTTATAAAACTGAAAATACATATTCCATTCACTGGTATTCAAAAAGCTGGATGAGCAAAAAATCAATTTTTCGCAGCAAGCTTTCCAAACCGCTGCACAGGTTGCAGAAAATAATAAAACGGTAACTTGAGCGTTAAATTTTAAACAGGAGAAAATTATGACAAACGAAGAACTTATAAAACTTCAGGACCTTCAATATAACATATTGCTTGACACGGTAAAAATATTCGACAAGCATAATATTGATTATTTTTTGGCATACGGCACTCTTTTGGGCGCCGTAAGGCACCACGGCAGCATTCCGTGGGATTACGATATAGATATCTCAATGACAAGAGAAAATTATTTAAAATTTATTAGTGTTGTAAACGAGCTTCCCGATTATTTGGGAATATACAATGTTGGCTCCGAAGACAACAGGCGCAACGGACTTGCAAGAGTTTTCAAGAAAAACACAAGGCAGTATTCCGTTAAGCACGGCTACGAAGGCGCAAGATCTGAAATTTATATAGATATTTTTGTGATAGACAACGCCAAAAAAACATCAGATTCGGCAAGAAAATTAATCGGGCTTTGCTCAAGCATTCTCAGCATATCGCTGCTCAGCGATTTTGAAAAGGATTGGCTTTACGACGCGTTTTCCGGCAACGCCTTAAAAACCGCCGCCGTTAAATTTTCTTCTGTTATATATAAAATCCTTGGGAAAAAAAGAATAGAAAGTATAATATTCAATATTTCCGCAAGCAAAAAAAACACCGGTTATTCGTGTTATACCACCAACCCCGGAAAAATTTTCCCTAACAGAGTTTTTGAAAGCACTGTGTTGATTCCTTATAACGATTCAAAATTAAAATGCCCCGTGGGCTACGACGAAATACTCACAAAAATTTACGGCGATTATATGACACCCCCCCGCGGAAAATCGTTTCACAAGCCATATGGAAGATTTTGTTGCGGAGTTTTAAAGCTCAGCCCAATTTAAAAAGCTGTTTTTTCAAGCAAAAAATTATGTAAAGGAGTAATCGTAAATGGATAACGGCGTTTTAAACGTAATATATTCAAGCGACGATAATTATGCCCGCCATATGG
>CANRMJ010000020.1 GCA_947631705.1 uncultured Clostridia bacterium | reverse complement strand
TTGGTATTTACTTTTTTTCACAATTATATTATACCACAAAATTGACTGCAAGCCTACCTCTTCGGCAGACTTGCAGTTATTTTTTTATTTCGGCTGTTTTTTTACAGCGCCTTTTTTATATTGATTTATTAAGATTTACCATCTCTTATAAAAATGTTTCCGCCGGAACAGTCGATGGCAACAGTCAGCGGGAAATCATTGAAAGTAAGCTCCTTAACAGATTCACAGCCTAAGTCTTCATAAGCGATTACCTTGCAATCCGTGATACATTTAGACGCAAGCGCTCCCGCTCCTCCGATTGCGCAGAGATAAACGGCTTTATTGCGCACTATTGCATCACATACTTCACGGTTTCGCTCGCCCTTTCCTATCATCGCAACAACGCCTTTATCAAGCAATAGCGGTGCATAAACATCCATTCTGCTTGACGTTGTGGGACCGCAGGAGCCCACTGCGCGCCCTTTGGGAGCGGGTGTAGGTCCGGCATAGTAAATCACGGCGTTATTAAGCTCATACGGCAATTTCAAGCCGCTGTTAAGCGCCTCGGTTATTCTTTTATGGGCGGCATCGCGCGAAGTATAAACCACACCTGAAAGAAACACCCTGTCGCCGACCCTAAGCCTTGGGGCATATTCGCGCAAATGCAAAGCATCAATTCTATATTCCATTACTCAAATTCCTTCAATTTCTCTTTTAATCTCTCGTTTTCCTCTTCAAGAGACTGCAAAACGGCAATATTCTGATTTAATTCCCTGTTTGCCTCTCTAAGCTGAAAATCAAGATTTGAATTGATGATTTCAAGCCTCTGACATTCAAAATTAACATCTTCAAGAGCAGCCGTCAGCCTTGAAACACGCTGTTTCAAGAGCTCTATATCCCTGTCATTTTGCATTATTTCCTCACAAAACATTATTTATATTTAAAGAGGGTCGCAAGAAATGCAGCCCTCTTTGATGATTAATTGTCTATATCAACATCTTTCTCAAAGTAGCGCGAACCGAACCAGTTTACACTCACTTTGTAAGACTCTTCAAGCTGTTCGGCGGCAGTTTTTGCATCCTCGGTTGAAAGAGAGTTTTCAGCGGAATATTTCCAAACAGGCGTGCCCGTTCTGCCCGAGAAATACATAATGTGATAGCCGTATTGAGATCTGACAATAGCTGTGTCTCCCTCAGAGCGGTCATCTGCAAAGCACCAACTGTCAAATGTTGAAACCATATCTCCGGGAGAAACGTTTTCATAAAGTCCGCCATTGCTGCTTGAACCTGTATCTGTTGTGTTTTCGGTTGCAAGCGAGGCAAAGCTATCCTCTGTTTTGTCGCCGTTATTAAATTGATTAAGAATATCCTGCGCTGTTGATAATGCAGTTTCCCACTGCTCGTCGGTAGCGTCCTGAGGGCTTGTTGAATCGTCATCATCTGTAATAGGACTGATAAGAATATGGCGAACGTTGACCGTGCTGACATCGGACAATTCAACAGGAGAAATAATATAAACAACCGTTGTTGAATACTGATAGCTTTCCCCCGCTTTGCGATCCGCACTGAACAGCCAGTCAAGACCGGGATAACTGAGTTCCTCTTCTTCTGAATGTTCATCACTTTCGGACTCCTTATCGCTTTCGGACTGTTCGTCGCTTTCCTCATGATTGTCATCCGAAACAGCTATTGCATAAGCGCCGCCTTGATTTATAAATGAATCTCTTGTTGCATAAAGGCGTGTTGACGCGCCGGGATCTGAATAATATTCCTTGTCAAATCCCTCATCGGAATATTGAACGGCAAGATCCGTGAAGTTTGAGCCGTCGCCTTTTAAAGCGTTTTTGAATGCGATAGCGTCGTCTTCCGTGTTTGCCTCAAATATTCTTACACTTACTGACTGGAGATCCTGAAGATGTTCATCTTTATAAGCGTTTAATTCATCGTCTGTGTATTCTTTTTCCGAAGACTCATTATTCAGAGTATCTGTGTAATTCTGTGCTATATAAGCTCTTGTTGCTTCGCGGCGATAAACTGATTCCGTTACGCCTTTGCCCATAGCCGCAACAAGATATCCCGAAAGCGTATAGCCATAGCCGGAGGCAGTTTCCGCGTATTCTGTCAACGTTGAATCAAGTTCAGACTGCTGTTCCTCGGTGATTTCAGGTTCCTCTCCGCCGTTTGCCTTAACAGCCTCAAGATAATAAGTGTATGTTGATTTAATAGAATCTACTACCTGATCGTTAATGTATTCAAGCCATGTAATAACTTCGCCGTCATCGTTTGTAGTTGTCTGCTTTGAAAGCGGTTTATCAAAATCAACATCAAGATTATAAGTTTCCAGATCAAGTCCGTACTGCTCATAAGTGCTCTGCGACTGCATAAGATTATTATATGTCATTGCGAAATAGTAGTTGTACGTAGAAACAGGAATACGAGCCTTTTCGCCGTCATCGGATTTTACGGTAACAGCGGTAAGATTCGTTGTCCATTGCAGTGTTGAGTGAATAAAGCCTTTGCGAACCGCGCCGGTTGCAACATAGGTTACAAGAAGCGCAACCACAACAACACAAGCCACAACGGCTTTAATAATTCTAATTGTGTTTGAAGCTATTCCCTTTTTAGACGGGCTTTTGGGAGTCTTTGATTTTTTTGCGCGCTTAGACTTCTTTTCATCACCTGAAATTGAGCCGCCGGCAAACAAATCATCATTCAAATCTTTTTTAGCCATAATTTTTTCTTCCTTAATACTAAAAATTTGTATGCGAATATTCTACACTAAATCAAACGATATTACAAGTATAAAATTTTATAAAGCTGTTACTTACTGCGCAGCAGTGGTAGTTACAGGAGCCGCAACCTTTGCCTTTTTAAGACCAAGACGCTCTTTAACCTCGTGCGAGTCAATAAATTCAGTTTCCTTTTCGCTCTTAACATCGGTCATAACGTTATAGAGATATCTTGGACCGTCAAAAATAAAATACATAACATGATAACCGTATTCACTTTTAACGATATCCACATCTCCGTATTTGCGGGCGTCGTCTGTTGCCCATTCTTCAAACTCGGGCACCATTTCGCCAAGACCCACTCCTTCTATAGAACCGCCGTAAAGACCGCTTGAGCCCGCGGAGGTTGACTGTGTATCATCACTGTATTGCTCGGCAAGTTTAGCAAAAGCAAGCTCTGTTTTTTCTCCTTTATTGTATTCGTCAATAACCGAATTGGCTTTATTAAGAGCCGCCGCCCACTGTTCGTCGGTAAATTCCGTTTGCTCCGCCGCCGCGTTATCGGCCGCAGCGTCTTCGCTGTTTGCGCTTTCTTCTGTTTTGGGCTGTATCAAGATATGCCTTACCGAATACAGCTCGGTTTCGTCAAGCTTTTGCTCAGATGTTTTAAGGAACACATAAACATATCCGTATTCATCGTCGATTAAATAAGTTGTGCTGCCAACGGGATTAGAGGTGTCAAACGCCCATGCCGCAATATCTTCACCGTAATTATTTTTAATTTCCTCGGCGGTTTCGGTAGTTTCAAGTGATTCGGATATATTCTTCACGGCGTCCTCGGTATTTTCAAAGTAACCGTAAGAAACATAATTTTCAATCAAATCGGCACATGCCTCAGGAATGATTGCTTTCATATCGTCAAGGTTGCTGATTTTATCACAATAGGACTTTGCTCTCGCCTCGGCGTCCGCTTTTGCCTGCTCATTGTCTTCAGATTCCCCGTCAATGGAGCCGATTTCAACAACTGCATATGAAACAGACATATAATCGCCTTTATGCTCATCAAAATAAGCGTTTGTTTCATCTTCCGTTGGAGTCATTGTGACCATTGATTCATTATAATAATTTTGCGCAAGATAGCTTTGCTCAAGCATTTTTCTCAAAGTCGCAACGCCGCAGTAATCTCCGTAATTTTCCTGTATATACGCGTCTATGCTTTTATCCGCGTCAGAGGCAGACTTTTCAAGGCTTTCAAGCTGTTCATCAATCGTGCTCTGCTGTTCCTCCGTCAGCGTCAATCCCGCGTCAACAGCGGCCTCATAATATGACGTGATATATTGGATACGGTCAATTGTTTCCTGTTTAAACAATTCGAGCCAAGTGATTTCATTGCCGTCTTTGTCCACCGTTTTCTGCTTTGAATAATCAGAACCCGTGTCAAGATCATAATAGCCGTAGGTTGCGTAGCTTATATAATTATTGACGATAGAAGTATAGTAAAAATTATACATTCCCACGGAAACCTTTGTATCGCCGACAGTGAGAGCAACATTTCCGGGATTCATTTTTTCATTGCTGTTCGGAACCGTGAAGAAACGTATTCCGAAGAAAACAACAACAGCTATCAAAGCAGCGCATAAAATTGTTACAAGAGAAATTATAAGCGGCTTTTTGCTTTTAGGCTTTTTCTCGGCACTTTCGCTTTCGGCAGTATCAGCCTGCTCGGAGGGCATATTGATATTATCTATTTGATATCCTCCGCCTATATCAATATTACTTTCAAGAGTAGGAGCCGATGCCTCAAACTGCCAGTTGTCATTTTCCTCATATTTAACTTCCGAACGGTTTTCATTTTCTTCATTTTCGGAAGTATCGGCATTTTCACTTTCCGAAGTATCGGTGCTTTCTTTTTCTGCTGTTTGCGCATTTTCATTTTCGGAAATTTCAGTGCTTATGTTTTCCGAAGTTTCAGCGCTGTCTTTTTCAAGTTCAAGGTCTTTTTCGTCCATAGAAACGTGTCCTTTCAATAAAAGATATAAATTATAAATCCCATATAATATAGATTATACAATATAACCCTGTTTTTTTCAACCATAAATAATGTAAACTTACCGTAAGCAACGAATAGCCGAACCTAATAGCCTTAAATAACCGGCTCTCCGTTGCTTAACGTTTTAGACCAATAAAATATGAACTATTGAAAACTGTTTAAATATGTAGTATTATAAATATGGTTTTATTTACAGATTTCAGTAAATCTGTGTTCACTTCGTGAGGGGTATTTATGGCAGACAAAATCCGAGATTTTAAGGAAAAATATAAAAAGAATCCCGGCTGGTACTGGCTTATGGCAACAGTATTTTTATTTCCTTTATTGCCTGAATATATAAGTCCGTTTATCCTTTTTGCCGGTTTTGTTATTTTTAAACGACAATGGACAAGAGAGGGTCGAAAAGCAAAGGTTGGCACTCTCGGCAAGCTCGAAATAGCTTTTATGAGCCTTGCGCTTATAAGTGTTCTTTGGTCACACACACCGCTTGACACTCTCGGCACGGCGGGTCTTTGGTGGGGCATGTTCCTTGTTCAGGTCATGATATATAATCTTTGCACTACAAGGCTTAAAATAGATAAAATTTTCAACATCATAACGATCAGCGCGGCTATTAACGGCGCCGTGGGAAGTATTCAGCTTTCAAGTTATATGCTGAATAATTTTAATTACATTCCGAAATGCCTTGTTTTCCCGAATCCTTTTTACAAAAATATTGACAAAGCTGTGTATACATGGCTGCCTTTTAACATAAGGACAAACACTTTTGCGGACAGGGCAAGCGGCTTTTATTCAAATCCCAATCTGCTTGCAACAAATATGATAGTTGCGTATCCTATTTCAATTTATCTTTTTCTTAATGCAAAAAACAAAAAGCAAAAGCTGTTCTATTTTTTAATCAATCTTCTTGTAAGCGCCGGTATGAGCTCAACGCTTACGCGCGCCGGCTGTGTAATTGCTATTGCGGGTTGGATTTTTATGTTTGTAATACTCGCAAAAAGGCATGCAAAAGAATTACTGACGATTTTTATACCGAGCGTTGCGGTACTGATTCCGTCTATGCTCATAAGGTATGGAGTTATATTTACAATTAAAAACGGCGGTGTTCCTGTTGTATCAAACAATTCCGCAAACGGAGTTGCGGCAAAGCGCTCATCTCAGGCACACTTTGAAATATGGCGCAGTTCTTGGGATTATATTACCGAGCACGCGCGGGTCTTTATAATGGGTCAGGGGTTCGGCTGCGAAAGCACAGGCGCTTTTCTGCTTGAAACTTATCAGCTAAACAAACCGCACGCGCATAATTTTATTATAGAAATATGGGCAGAGCTCGGAATAATCGGCATTATTTTATTTTTTGCGGTTATATTGTGCGCATTCGGAAAACTGCTTGAAATAAACGCGAACAACGGAAAGAAGTTTGATCTTGTGTTCTGCGTATTTACAAGTCTTTTGCTGCTCCTGCTGTTCGGTCTGACAGATTACATTTTTAATTCACCAAAGCAGATTATTTTACTTATGATAATTCTGGGACTTTCACAGGCAATAAGTCAATGCTACGAAAAAACGCTTATTAAATCAACAGACGATTTTGTTAAAGCCACTTCAAAAACGATTAGGGAGATCGTGGAGCTTTGACGGAAAGCAAAAGGAGGAATACCGAATCAATTATATATTGAGGAAATGCCATTACGTTGACACAAATTTTATATTTGATTTAAAGGTTCTGTGCTTAAAGTGGTATATTGAAAAGATTTATACATGGGACGATAAAATTCAAAAGGAAAAAACGCTGAACGAATTGCATAAAAATCTGCAAAATATGAGAATAATTATTGCGGACAACAAGGATATCGGAGTTACAACTTTTGAAGAAACAGAGGATTATTTTCGAGTTGGATTGATTATGATTCATCCCGATTATCAATGCAAGGGAATAGGAACCGACATTATTTCAAAATACATTAAAACAGCTAAGGAAAACAACAAAAGAATTATCATTAAAACATATAGAGAAAATCCCGCTCGCAATCTGTATGAACGGCTCGGATTTAAAATTTACAACGAAGATAACACTCACATTTATTTGGAAATTGATTTTGCAAAATAAAATTTATAAATTAAGCACAACATTAAAAACCGCTTGAACTGACATTCAAGCGGTTTTAATAATTATTTAGTTTATTCTTCAATTAAAACACATCGAACCGCAAAACGCGCCCTTGCGCCAACGGTACAAGTGAAAAGGGTTAAATCCCAATCACCTACTGTCATTTCTTCAACAGCGGTTCTCTGCAAAATCTCAGTTTCGCCCGCATAATAATGAAAAACATTGTTCGCAACATCTGTAAAAACAATCTCGTCTCCGATATGAACGTTTCTGAGCCTGCCGAAATGAGAAGTGTAATTGTGGGCGCAGATAACCATATTGTTTAAATATGCCGAACCGGAGTATCTGCAAGGTGCAATTTTCATTTTGGGATAACTCCAGCTATCCATAACCGGCAATTTCAAATCAAGCGCAGGTATTTCAACCGTTCCGATATATTTATATCCGTCAATTTCGATTGTTGGCATATCCATTTCGGGATTGAGAATATAATCGGGAATCGCGTTTGAATTATTTTTGCCTTTATTATCCAGGCTGCTCATAATACTGCCGATTGATTCGGCGGCACGCTTATCATCCCATAGATTATAAGAAACTAAACCCACAGCGGCAAATATCAACAAAATCCCAAAGATTATAAGCAATGTTCCGCGTTGTTTACGCATTATAACTTCCGCCGTTTCTTTTAAACAGAATACCGGCTACTGATAATATAATACCGGCAGCAAGAAGAACGGGAACAGGCCACCAAAGCTGACCTGTTTTGGGCAGCGACGTATCGGGGGTGCCCTTAGATTTGTCGGGATTCTGAGGTTCTTTCGGTATATCGCCTCTGAAAGTATTTGTTATCGTGAATGTTACCTCATGCTGGGCAACGGAAACGGTGTAATCGGTCGGAACGCTTTTTTCCGCAAGCAGCCAAACATGGTTTTCTTCAAGGTCGCTCCAAGTGTAGGCCCAATTATTTGCCTCATTCAGCACCGCCTCGTCATATAACTCACCATCGCACAAAAGCTGAACAACAATCTGCTGAGGGCGCTTATCGGGATATTCACTGTCTTTCCAAATTTTAAGCGCTCTGCGCTCAGTAATTGCAGGCGACTCTGTGTCCTCGTCCCACATATCATATTTGGGCTCCGCCGACAATTCATACATCGGGTTACCGTCAGAATCCGCGCTCGGAACAACAACAATAAACGGCTTTGGAACATATGTAATGTTTTCTTCGGTATAATTATCTCCCATAACAAGATAGATTCCAAGCGGGAGCGAATCAAATTTGTAAGAGCCGTAAATGTTTGTCTGCCCTTCGGCGTCGGGAGCTACCGAATCGCGCACTACATAAGCGGACACGGTAGACGCGAGCTCATTAAGACCGTCACTGTCAAGATCGTTGAGATATACTGAATAACCTGAAAATTTATTTGTAAGGGTGTAGCCGTTTTCAGAAGGCTGACCGATATGATAAATGCGGAAATTGACTCCGGCAATCGGAATTTCCTCATGACGGAACACAACGGTAAGTGCGCCTTCATCAACACCCATCTGTGCAAAAGACTGCACAGGTATCATCAACAACATAAAAGCACATATTGTTACGGATATTAACTTTAATATTTTAGATTTTGCCATACAGGATCACCTTTTTAAATTTTTTCCTGAGTTGTAAAATATACAAAGTTTACTATCTCTTCTTGCGGTAATAAATAAGCGCGCCGACGATATAAATAAGTAACACGGCAGCGGACACTATCAACATAACAATCCGCGTATCAATAATCCTTGCCTTAGTCTGTGCAAGACTTATGCCTACATCGTCAACGGGAGTGGCTACTCTGTGACCGCGCACAAGCAACCTGTGTGTATTAACGCCGTATGGCGTGCAGGTCATTAAAGTGCAGTAATCTTGCCCGTGTTCTATTTTGAGTGAAGAAAGCTCCGTGGGCAAAATGGTTTCTATTCTGTCAACTTGATATGTAAAACTCTCGTTGAGAACTTTTACTGTAAAAATATCTCCCACTCTTAGCTTATCAATATCGGTAAAAAGTCTTGAAGACGGCAAGCCTCTGTGGCCGGACAGGATAGAATGAGCGCTCTCCCCGCCCACCGGTAAAGACGAGCCTACCAAATGACCTACTCCTTTTTGAAGAACAAGATCGTCCGTTCCGTGGTATATGGGAAGATATATTTTTACCGAGGGAATCTCAACATAACCCATTATGCCCGTGCCGGTAACATCAAGCAGGGATTCATATTCCTGCCTGTCTTCATTTGCCAACACAGTCAGCGAGGAATCGCTGTCCGCAAGCCTCTCGTTATATTTTATTGCCGCGTCAAGAAGTTCCTTATACTGCTCGGTATCTATCTGCTCAACCTGTTCATCATACTGTTCAATAACACGCCGATGATCAAGAGAATTTACATAATTGCTGACCGATGGGTAAAGTAACAGGGACAGACCTGCAAATATAACAAGCACTATTATTATTGTAGATAAATGCTTTTTCATACAGAGCTCTCCCTGCTACTGTACCCGGGGAATTGCTTCCCCAGGTACAACGCAAAATCTTTATAAATAATTATTCGCTGACAGTCTTCTTCTTTTTGTTGGAGATTACAATGAATACAACTGCACCGATAATAAGAGCGGCTCCTGCAACGTAGAATATAACCGTTCCGATTCCACCTGTGCTGGGAAGAATGTTTCTATAGTTAACAAGAGTAAGCTTATCGGGCTGGCTTTCAACGTGAGCCGAGAAAGACGCGTCGGTTCTTGAACCGTCTATAGTAACAGTAACGGGATTATCCAAATCGTCTGTTACCGTGATAACGATTTTAATATCCTTCATCTTGTCATAACCTGCGGGAACAGTTGATTCCTCAAGGTAATATGTACCCTCACCAAGTCCGTTAACAAGAAGTTTACCAAGATTAGATGTCTTCATTTCTGTTGCCAAAGCTGCATCATTTGTCCAGCCATCGGCTTCTCCAGAAACCTTGAAGGTGCCCTCGGCGTTTGAAAGAACAGCGTATGATTTTGTTTCGCCTTCCATTTTGTAAAGCTTAAAGCCTACATTTTCAAGCGCGTCGCCTGTGCTGTTCTGCTTAGTGATATCAAGACCGATAGTGTAAACCTTAGCGTCGTCTTCGGGAGTCTTTGAAGTTGTTGTGTTAACCTCTTCATTCGGGTTGTTTGAAAACTCAAGCTGAGCAGTGTTTACGTTCGGAGCTGCCATTACAGCCTTATCATTAATAAACGCTGTGTAGGTGAGCACAATTTTTGATTCGCTGTTAATATTAACTCCGGGAATTGTTTTAAGGTCTGTAAACTCAGCAGTAAGTGTTGCTCCTTCAGTTTCAACTGACGGTGAAATAGTTGCGTAAGAGGTGATATCAACATCTTCCTCGCCTGCATTTTTAAGAACTATCTTAGCGTCAGCATTATATGTAAGAGATTCGCTGAGATTATCTATGAACTTATAGAAATACGTTTCATAAACATCATAGTTTGACGGAAGAGTTGCCTCAAGCTCATATGTGATTGCCTCACCTAATTCGTAGCCGCCGTTTTCAACTCTCTCTTCACCTTCAACAATTTTCTTTTGAAGTTCGGGAGCGTCTGCCTTTACTTTCATTTCGCGGTCGCGAACAACCTCAAGTATATACTGAGAGGTTGAGGTGCGGTCTTCAGAGCTCTTGGTGTCTGTGTCAACAACAAGATAATAGCCGGCATCAAGACTGTTTATAACATAGTTCGGAGCCTCATACGCACTCTTTGTGCCGTCGCCCTGAACAGCTTTTGCGGCTACTCTTGAAAACTGAATGATGAAATCTGCGTCATCAGCTTCCAAATGCTGGCTTAAAACATCTGCAACGGCGGAAGCCTGATTTACTTCGGCAACACCGCTAAGCGCTTTTTTAAACTCGTCAAAAAAGGCTTTTGTTTTTGCAGTTCCTTCAGTTGTTGTGAGAAGATTAACGAGCTTTGCGCCGTCAATTCCCGTGCCCCAGGCGATGTTCTTGAGCTGGTGTTCCTCTTTGTCATTGCTCGGTGCCGAAACAAGTTCACCCGAAAATATTTGATACGCAACAAAGCGTTCCTGATTTTCTTCGGGATTTACCCACGCGAAATTATCCGAGGGCTGAACCGTGATTGAGTACTCGCCTGCTGCCATTGTAGGAATCGCCATTCCCAGTCCAAGCACTAAAGCGAGCATTAATACAATGATTTTTTTGAAATAAGATTTTCCTTTCATTACCTAATCTCCCTTACAAAAAAATTTATTATATCCCAAAAGAAAACGCAATTATAAATTATTTGGCGTTTTCTTTAAGAGCAAAATAATGAAAAACAATTCATAAATAAATATGGTTTATTATGATTTATTACAGAAATATAATATAATATCTGTTTTTAAACTATTTTATAATTCCGAAATCGGGAATCGGCCAAAAGCAGAAAAGAATTTTTCCCTCAACCCTGTCTTTCGGAATACAACCTATTTCGGTGCTTCTTGAATCAATGGATGTGGGTCGGTTGTCGCCCATAACAAAATAGGAATCGTCAGGAATTGTGTAAGGAAATTCAATATCACATTCCCCAAGACTCTTTTCCGTTATGTTCGGCTCGGAAAGCAGCTCGTTATTAAGCATAACATTTCCTTCTTCGTCTATACTGATAACATCGCCGGAAACAGCGATAACCCTTTTGCACAAAATTCTGTTGTCATCATAAAAAAAGCAGATGTCCTCGCGGTTGAGCTTTGACGTTTTCAAAGAAACAACGATATCGCTGTCTCTGAGCGTGGGGCTCATTGAGTTGCCATCTATCTTCATAACTGGCAAAAGCAAAGTGTTTATCAAAACAACAACGGCAGCCGTTACAATTAAAATAACAAACGTGTTTTTAATTAACTGCTTATATCCTATGCCGTTGTTTACGCGCAACAATTCATCCTGAAGTTCTTGAACTTTCGGGAATGAAGATTTTTCGTTTCTATCCTCTGAATTAACATCCATCCGATTCATTCCTTTTAATCAAGGTTTTTCCACTCCGTTTGGAGCTTTTCAACGTCAGCTTTGAATGCCGCAACTCTTTCCTCGGCCTTTTTTTCCATTGCGTCACAGCGTTTTTTTGTGTCCGCAAGCATTTTATCGCAGCGCGCGCTGCATGCCTGAATATTATCAAGATACTGCTGTGCCGCCGCTTGAGCCGCCTCAAACACCCCGTTGATCTGGAGCGCCGCCTCGGCAATACTGCCGGCGTTTTGATTCACTATCCGCCTGTTTTCCATTTGGCGCTTGGCCTCTGCAAGCTGTGCCTCCAAAACCTCAGTACGCTGTGTCTGTTTTATCAGCAACTCAAGTAATTCCTTACGGCTGAGTTTTTTTAATTCATAATCCGTCATTTTTCTAATTCTCTTTCAATTTAATAGCTTTAATTATCTTTTTTGCTTAGCGTTCTTCAAATAACAATAATGTGCCGGAAAAGTGATATTTGTTAAAATTAATTTGCCGTGTAAAACACAGCGCTGTTATGCTATCTGCGTAAAAAGTTAAAATTTCAGTTTTAAATAGAATACTACTTATTAAAATAAAAGTCAAGGTAAAAGAACAAAAAGTATTACATTTTGTAATTTTTGCACGAATTTAATTTTTTAAATTCAAATTTTATGTTAGCGATAAACAAAAAATGTGTGACAGCGCCATATAATGAACCGTAATTCTTTATAAAAGCGATATCACACATTTAAAAATTCCAACTTTTTACTGCCCTTTTGAAAATGAACGAACACGGAATTTTGCTCCGCAATCCTCACATATTTTTTTAGAAACTTCAATATCTTCCGCGGGGATAACGTCAACTACGGTCATTCTCACATCGTCACAGTATTTCACACATTCTTTTGTGAAATCAAGCATTGCGCCGAAGGCTCTGCCGGGGTAAATATTTCTTGTGATTTTGTCATACTTTTCCGAAGTTGTGTCGTTAAGAGAAACAGAAATGCTGTCTAAAACAGAACAAAGCTCTTTTGCGGTCGGTTTTCCGTTGATAAGGTCTGAAAGCCCGTTTGTGTTCAGGCGGATTTTTATATCGGGAAGCACTTTTCTTATGTATTTCGCGCTTTCAATAAGATTGTCGTATGCATTGGTGGGTTCACCGTAACCGCAGAAAACGACCTCCTTCACATCGGTGAAATCAAATTCGTCTATCGCGGCTTTAATTTCGTTTATTGTGGGTTCTTTTTCAAACCAAAGGCGTTTTGCCTCACCCACCGCGTCGCCCTGCGAACGTATGCAGAATGCACAGCGGCAGGGGCATTTGTTTGTTATATTGAGATAAACTCCGTTTCTCAATCTGTAAACGATATCTGTTTTCATAGCTATACTCCTTTTTTGCTAAATTTGGTTAATTATTTTTCTTTTGAATTTTATTTTGTCAAGCGCCGCGGCAAACACGATAAACGCAAGCATACTTCCCACAGGCTGAAGCCAGCCGCCGATAATTGCAGAAATAAAGGCAAATTTTTCGCCAAACATTATGTATTCGGCAATAAGATATCCGAATATTGTCACAAGGCTTGTGGGAATCAGCATCAAAGCGGTTTGAAAATTTAAAATCCTGTCGTCTTTTTTCTTTTTTTTCAGATAAATCCGAACAAGTATAAACGGAACTACGTTAAGCGCTTTGATAATAACCGTTGCCGGAGCATATATCGCATATCCCGTTAGCAAATCGGCAAGCGCGGCGCCGGCGCAAGAGGCAAAAAGCGCCGCGGGGGCTGGCAAAATACAGGCGGCAAGATAAATGATCGAATCTCCGAAATGAGTGTATCCCTTTCCCGGAACCGGGATCTGAATAATAACGGTGCCGATCGTAACCAGCGCCGTAAACAGCGCCGTTGTTGTTATAAGCCTCACTTTATCGCTTTTCAATCGCATCCCTCCCAAGTGTGTAAAGATATTTTTCAAAATCAATACCGTCGTTTCTGTTTGCCGTTTCTGTATTTCTTGCGGCAAGCGAAATAAAATCGGTGGCGGTTTTCACTGCCGAAAACGCGTTTTTTCCCGAAAGCAATCCGCCCATAACAACTGCTGAAAGCAGATCGCCCGTGCCCGAATAGCTTACGCCGGAATAAGGGGCATAATAAGCTTTCTCCGCGCCTTTTTCAAAAACAGCGTTTCCGATATCATTTTTATTTTTTATTCCTGTTACGATTACTGTTTTCACACCGCTGTCAAGCATCACACGCGCGCCCTTTTCGATATCATTTTCACCCGTGAGCAGGTAAAGCTCCGTAACGTTCGGAGTAACTATATCGGCAGAAAAGGCAAGCTCTGTTATTTTATCGCAAAGCGAATCGGAAAACCCTTTATATCTCTTTCCTAAATCACCCATAACAGGGTCAGCAAGAATAACGGCGCTTTCATTGGCGTGTATAAATTCAAGCACGGCGTCTATTTGGCGTTCATCTGAAAAATAGCCTGTTAATATCCCGTCAAAATGCACTCCGAGCTTTTTCCACTCGCTGAAAAAAGAGCCCATATGCTCGGTTAAATCAACTTTTTTAAAGCTGCTGTAGCCCGTCTGATTTGAAAGAACGGCGGTTGGAATCGGGTGTGCCTCTATCCCGTAAACGGAAATGATCGGTATTCCGGCACCGAGAGAGCATTTCCCAAAACCCGAGATATCATTTATAAGTGCGCATTTTTTCATATTGCTTTCTCCGCTTATGAAACGGAAAACCGTTTTTTTCGGCCGGCGGACATAGCTTTCCGTTCAATGATGATTGACTTTTTGATAAAGATAGTATAGAATAAAATCGTCACCAATTATATACCCAAATTAAACATTTTTTAAAGGTACAGTTATGAGCAAATACAATGATTTATACACATATATCAGAAAACAAATAACAGACGGTCAGATTAAAAACGGTGCTAAACTGCCGTCTGTAAGAAAGGCGGGGGCGCTTTTCGGCGTGAGCCGAACAACGGTTCAAAATGCCTATTTTGCACTTGCGGCAGACGGTTTTATAATCAGCGAGCCGCAGAGCGGATACTACGTTTCCTATCACAAGGCAAAGCAAAGCCTCAATAAAAGCGAAAAAGAAAAAAACACACCCGAATACGATTTTAAGAGCGGCAGCGCAGACAGAGAAAGCTTTGAATTTGATTTATGGCGCAGATACATGAAAAGCGCTCTACGCCACGATGACAGACTGCTTACTTACAGCGAGCCGCAGGGTGAGGAGGATTTGAGAAACGCGCTTTCGGACTATATAAGGGAAAAACGAAACGTAACAGCCTCTCCCGACAGAATCGTTATAGGCGCGGGCGTTCAAAGCCTGCTCGGCATCCTCTGCTCACTTATAGATAAAAAAAGCACCGCGTCCTTCCCGGACAGAAGTTTTATTCAAGGGGCAAGCCTTTTCGAGGATTACGGCTTTGACGTGAGATACAGATACAAAGACGCGAAAATTATATATGTTTCCCCGTCTCATATGAACGCGCGGGGCGATATTATGCCAAATAAAAGGCGAATTGATCTTGTTAGCTACTCTGCAAAAAACGGCAGTCTTGTTATAGAAGACGACTATGAAAGCGACTTTCAGTACAACAGCGTTCCCGTTCCCTCTCTTTACGCGCTCGCGGGCGGAGAAAACGTAGTATATCTCGGTTCATTTTCAAAACTGCTGCTGCCATCTATCAGAATAAGTTTTATGGTTCTGACTGAGGAGCTTGCTGAAAAATATTCCGAAAACATAAACCGATACAACCAAACTGCCGGAAAAACGGAGCAAATCGCGCTGTGCCAGTATATACGCGACAATCATTTAAAAGCGCAGATAAGGAAAATAAGGCGCTTTTACACCGCAAAAGCAAAAGCGTTCGCAGCTCTTTTATCAAAAGAATTTCCCGACTCCGAAGTTGAAATCAGCGAAAATGCCCTCCAAATAATTTTTACGCACAGGTTTTGCAAAAATCCGAAAATATTTGAAAAACACGGAATCGCCGTTTTGATTGAAAAATGCGAAAACGACACTGTCACTTTGATACTAAATACGGGAGCCGTGCCTCAAAACAGGTTCAACGACGCTGTTGAAGCGCTGAAAAAAGCAATTCTTTGAGCAAAAGAGTCCGATTTTACGGACTGACTGAGTTGGCAATATTGCATTTGGAATTCAATCTGGTAAAATGAAATTGCAAAGGAAAAAAATATGATTTGAGGAGGAAATCAAAATGAAAAAGATTTTAAAATCAATTGCAATTTCAATAGCCGTGCTTGTAACGGGATTCGGAGCTATGGTGCTGCCCTTCAGACTTTTCGACGAGCTCTCGGGAATTCAGATGAGAATACTTTTCATTGCCGAAACGATTGTTTATTTCGCAATTATAAGCGCGTTTTTTCTTATCAAAGAATCGCGCGGAGAAAAAAGGGAAAAGCGGCAAAAAATGCAGGAAAGGCACAACCGCAGAACAGAAAAGAGGCTGAGAGAGCTTGACGGAATTAAAATAGGCGGCAGAGACATAGCTGCATAAAAAAATATTGTTTAAAAACGGCAAGGTTTACTTTGCCGTTTTTTTTTATTATAATATCGTCAAAATTTATAATTCGGGAGTTCGCTATGGAGTATTCAAGACCCGTTTCAAACAACAGCGTGAAAATCACGGATTCATTTTGGAAAGAAAAAATAGATTTGATAAAGAAAGAAGTTATCCCCTATCAGTGGAACGCGCTTAACGACAGAATCGACGGGGCGGAGCCGAGCTATTGTATGAGAAATTACCGCCTCGCTTGCGAGATTTTGAACAAGCGAAAGCACGGAGAAAAAACTCCTGTTTTTCCAACAGAAAAATGGCACTACTCACCGAAAGAGGATAATGAAAACTCATTTTTCGGATGGGTTTTTCAGGATTCCGATTTAACAAAATGGATTGAGGCGGTAGGTTATTCTCTTCAAAATCACCCCGACAAAGAACTTGAGGCGCTTGCCGACGGCGCGATAGAAGTCCTCTGCTCATCTCAGGCGGAAAACGGATATATCAATTCTTTTTATACCATAAATAATCCCGACAAAGCCTTCTCAAATCTGCGCGATCATCATGAGCTTTACTGCTTCGGCCATCTTGCCGAGGGCGCCGTGAGTTATTATAACGCAACGGGAAAGGATAAGCTTTTAAAATCGGTGTGCCGATTTGCCGATTTAATTTGCGAAAAATTCGGTGAAAACGGAATGGCAGGCTACGGCGGTCATGAAATAGCCGAAATGGCGCTTGTTAAACTGTATGAAACAACGGGCAACGATAGATATTTAAACGCAGCGCGTCTTATGATAGACCGCAGGGGAACACGCCCTTATTACTTTGACGTTGAGAGAAACGAAAACAGCGGCGACAAAATCAATTATGTATATAATCAAGCCCATATTCCCGTAAGGGAACAAAAAGAAGCGGTCGGCCACGCGGTCAGAGCCGTTTACCTTTACAGCGGAATGGCAGACGTTGCGCGCCATACGAATGATACGAAACTTTTTAACGCCTGCAAAACGCTGTTTGATAATATTACGAATAAAAAAATGTATATAACGGGAGGAATCGGCTCAACAAAAGACGGTGAGGCTTTTACCTTTGACTATGATCTGCCGAATGATCTTGCATATGCGGAAAGCTGCGCGTCAATCGGACTTGTCTTTTTTGCAAGAAGAATGCTGCAGGTCGATTTCGACTCAAAATATGCCGCCGTTATGGAACGCTGCCTCTGCAACAATATACTCGCCGGTATGTCCGAGGACGGAAAATCATTTTTCTATGTTAATCCGCTTGAGGTAAATCCTATTGCCTGCCGTGAGGACTCCCGTAAAAATCATGTAAAGCCGGTGCGTCAAAAATGGTTTGACTGCGCCTGCTGCCCGCCTAACATCGCCAGGATAATTTCAGATTACGGCGAATACTGTTTTACAGAAACTAATTCCTCGCTTTTTATAAATCTTTATCAAAGTTCGGAGTTTACGACCGACAAAGCGGATATTGAAATTATCTCAGACTACTTTAAAAGCGGCGAGGTTAAATTTAAAATCAAAACGAAAAGACCTTTTACTCTCGCTCTGCGAATTCCCGAATGGAGTAACAAGTATACTTTTAGTATAAATTATTCGTTTGTCAAAAAGGGCTATGCATATTTTGATATTCCGTGCAATCGCGAGCTTACGGCAAACTTCTGTCCCGAAATAAGAATTATAAAATGCAACCCGAACGTGAGGGAAAACATAGGAAAAGTTGCTGTTGCGAGAGGCGCTTTTATATATTGCCTTGAAGAGAAAGACAACGGCAAAAATCTCCATTTACTGCGCCTTTCACACAAACCGGAATTTAAAATTGAAGGCAAATTTATAACTGCAAACGGATACAGGGAGCAAAACATCGAAAACGCTTTGTATTATGAGTACACCCCGTCTGAAGAAGAGCCCGTAAGGCTGAAATTTATTCCGTATTTTAAATGGGCAAACAGAGGCGAAAATGAAATGAGCGTATACATTCGGTATTAGGAGCAAGCATAACATATACACAATTTGACATAAAAGCAACATTTTCTGTTTTTTACTTGACATAGTATTTTATTTGTTTATAATATATATGAATATATTATATGTTAATAAATTGTTTACAAAATTTACCATTAATATTTTTGTTAACAAGTTATTAACAAAAAGGACGGAGGTGATTTTTCTGGCAATAGCTACATTTAAACGGTATGAGAAAAAATACTTAATCACTAAGGAAAAGCTTGATAAAATTCTCCCTGTGCTGCTCCAATACATGGATCTTGATCCTTATTGCGTAGACAATAATGAATACAGGATCTACAGCATATATTATGATACGGTAAATCACGACGTTATACGTCACAACTCTTCGGGACCTGCTTATAAGGAAAAAATGCGTTTGCGCTCTTATTATGATAAAAAAGATCCCGAAGATAAAATTTTTATGGAGCTGAAGAAAAAAGGACTCGGCGTGGGCAACAAGCGGAGAATAAAACTCAGAATCAGAGAGGTGGAGCCGTTTGTAAACGACGGAATACTGCCTGAAACAAAAGATTATCTCAGCGCGCAGGTTGCAAAAGAGCTTGCCTATTTTTTCAAAAACAACAGGGTTCAACCTGCTCTGTATGTTCAGTACGACAGGCTCGCCCTGTTCGGCAAGGAAGATAAAGATTTCAGAATGACGTTTGACCGCAACATCCACACGAGAAGGCATAATTTTCAGCTCGGCGAAAGCGATGAAGACGAGCTTCTTCTGCCTGACGACGTTTACATTATGGAAATCAAAATTTTGGGGGCGATCCCATTATGGCTTGCAAAGCTTTTAAGTGAAAACGAGCTTTACAGCCGCGGCTTTTCTAAGTATGGCGTAAAATATCAAAGAGACGCCGAAGAACACAAGTTGAACTATTGCCTTACCGACAAAAACGGCAATAAAGTTGACTTTGATTATTTTAGGGAGATATGATTATGAACGATTTAATTTATTCACTTACCGCCAGCACGGTTGCTGAATCGCTCAGCATTGCAAGTGTGCTTGAAATACTCGGCGCTTCAATTATTATAGGCTTTATCATCAGCCTTGTTTATGTTATAACCCATAAAAAAGACGGATACAGCCAAGCATTTTGCGTTTGCCTTATCCTGCTCGCGCCTATCGTAGGACTTGTAATTCTTTTGGTGGGAAACAACGTTGCAAGAGCCTTCAGCCTTGCCGGTGCATTTGCGCTTATCCGTTTTCGCTCCGCACCCGGGGATCCGAAGGATATCGCTTTCGTATTTATGAGCGTGGTTATGGGTCTTGCGTGCGGCATGGGTTATTGGTTCTATGCCGGTCTTGCAACAATTGTTATTCTTGCTGTTATTCTCATTCTGCATTTCACAAATTATGCCGGTAAAAAAGGAAATACATATACTTTGAGAATCACGGTTCCAGAAACGCTCAACTATGTCGGCGCGTTCGACGACACGCTTAAAAAATACACAACCTATTATAAACTCGAAAGAGTTAAAACGGTTGATTTCGGCGCTCTTTTTGAGCTTTCGTTTACCGTTAATCTTAAAAATGACAATGATATGAGAGACTTGCTTGACGACGTAAGGGCAATGAACGGCAACCTTAAAGTTATGCTTTCTTCGGAAACTCTTACAAGAAGTTTCCATTTTCAATAAACCACAATCCATTTAAGGAGTAAAAATGAGCCAGAAAAAAACCATTTCGGTAATTATTGCGGTTATGCTGATAATTTCAATGCTCGCGGCCTGCAAGGCAGAGGTTATTCCGTCAGGCGGAGAGCAAACAACCGAAACAACAACGGTTCCCGCCGTTGTTGCAGCCAAGGATGAGATTATTAAATTCAGCGTAAAAGACAGCGATGAAAACTCGCTTGTGCTTGTGCCGCTTTTTGATAAAGATGAAAAAACAGTTATCGGCGGATATATTCTCTCGGGCACCGATTCCTCGGGAAATGAGCTTAGTAAAGAGAATTATCCAAATTTGAACAGCTTTGTTAAGGTTCAGGAAGACGAAAACAAGAATTTCAGCCTTGTTTACAGTGAAGACAATAATTTAATTGTTTACAGCGTTTATGCCGACAGCGATGGCAACATAGTTGCTTTTGAGGACACTTATGATATAGACGGCAACGGAAACAAGGAGGAATTCTTCGGAATTTCAACGCTTACCGATTCAAACGGAATTACGTTTTATTGCCTCACAAAAGGCGAAAACGACGGCTACACGGTTTTATCGGTAACAAAGGATAACGACGGCATTTATTCCATGAAGAAAAGCGACGGAACAACGGTTTCGCTTTCCATGGTGAACTCAAAAAACAACGCCGCAAACAGTAATATAAGCAACAAACTGAATGTAAACGAAGAAAAGCAGAAAGCAAACAACCCCGAAGAAACTTCTGCTGAAAATAAAAATCAAAGCGGAACAACTGCTGCTCCGCCGAAAAATGATACGCAAACCAACAATGATAAAGACAATACTTTGCCCACAGACGATACCGTCAAAATTACTCTTGAAAAGAACGCGGGAGCAACAATTAAAAACGACTCCAAAAAGCAGGTTCTTATTAAGAACGGCGTTTTAACAATAAGCGGCAGCGGAAATTTTTTAATTGACCAAAACACAAGCGAATGGCACGGGCAGATGGTTGTTAAAATGGCCGCAACAGACAAATCCGAAATCCGCTTTGAAAATGTTAAAATCGTTAACGAGCATGTCAGCACGATTTTGTTTATAGACAACACCAATATGTCTGTTAACAACAGCGACACGCAGGAGGTTGAAGGTTCGATGCCCGAAGGTCCCACTCAGGATCAGATAAAAGAACTTTCAAAAAATTACGACGGCGTTTCACCGAACCTTGATTTATCTTTTCCAACAGGTACGGAAAGCACATTTATCGCAGCGGGCTCAGATATCAAGGGAGTTGTTTACAACGAATCAAAACTTACAATCAGAGGAAACGGCGTCTGCAACATAGAGCACAAAAACAATTCGGATTGCGCTATAAACTCTGTTAAAAGCTTGAGGATTAAAAATGTTTCTCTCAATCTGAAAACACCCGCAAATGTGGAGGGTTCGCGAGGAATTTACAGCATTTCAACAGTAACTGTTGAAAGCGGAAAGCTCAACGTTTCCTCAGGCGGCGATTGTATCAGATGCGACAATTACGAGCAGTTGGGCGGAACGATTTCGCTTGACTCAAACAAAGCAGACGGAATAGACGCGTCCGACAGCATTAAAATCAGCGGCGGCGATTTATCCGCTGTTGCGCTTACAAAATCATGTCTTAAAGTAAGGGCTATGAATCAGCTTGAAGACGGGCTGAAAAAAGAGCTCAAACCAAATGAAACATTTAAAATAGACGGAGGAAAAATAAGAGCCGTAGGATACAAGGTTTCCGATGTTCATCCCGATTCGGCACAGGCGTCTATCTCAGCAGATACAAACACAAGAAATAATTATCAGTTCACTTTATATTACAAAAATCCAGATGACAGCAACACGTTAATTTATGAATCACCCGTTGCTTCAAGAAAATTCTTCTATTCCGACAGTTCAATTGACCCCAGCAAAACAGGAAGATCTTTTAACGGAGGAAACAGCAAAGTTGAATGCTACAAGGTAAGAGCAGGCGGCAACAACAAGGTTGTTTCATTCACAAGAACGGTGGGCTCGGCTGAAATAAAGCTGGCTCCGTAAGAAAGGGTGGGTAAAAATGAATAAAAGACTAAAAAAATCTCTCTCCGTGTTTCTTGCTCTCTCAATTATACTTTCATCGTTTTTCTTCACGTCAATTGTAAACGGAGCAGACGCGGTAAATGAGCAGGACGTAAGAACAATTGATTTTTGGGCTGATCCTGACAGTGTTTTAACCGACGCGTCGCAAGTAAAGGTTGCAACCGACAACGGCAAATCAACCGTTACGGCTCTCGGTCTTGTTCAAGCGCACACCATTGTTAATTCAAACAACGAATACTATCTGTTTTTGCCCACCACCGCTGATTTGAACGCGTTAAAGCTTTATTTTACCGCGCAATCGACAACCGTGGACGGCACACCGATACAAAACGGAGCCGCAACAAATATATTTGCGGGAACAACATACAACACAAAGCACACGCTTGTTATGGATTATTCAAGCTACAATCTTTATGTTGTTAAATCAGACCTCGTCGGCACTGTTTATATCAACACCGCGTCGGGTTCAATGCAAACCGTAAACGAATCGTCTAATCACGTTGCCTACGAAACAGGCTCAATAAAAGTTGTTAACGCAAACGGCAAAGTTGATTACCTCGGCGGACTTGATAAAATAAGCGGCCACGGAAACGGCACATTCAGTACAGGCAACAATAAGAATTCCTATAATATAAAACTTGCCCAATCCACTTCCCTACTCGGTTTGAGCAAGGGCAAAAAATGGGTTCTTCTGAGCGGCGGAAACGACAGATACAGCACAATGCTCAAAAACCGTGTAACATATGATTTTGCGGATTACATAGGTATTAAGTATCAAAGCGGCGTTCAGCCGGTAGACCTCTACTGTGAAGGTCATTATATGGGTTCTTATCAGCTTGTTGACAAACCCGAAATCAAATCCTCACGCGTTGATGTTGTTGATTCCTATGAAAATCTTGAGATCGCAAACGGCAAAACAGATCCCGTAACGGGCGTTTTCACCCCTGCGGATTTCAGCACATCTCCGCCGTCCGTCAAGCACCGTCTTGCATCCACAGGGACAAATACAAACTTAACCGGCACTGCCAGCACTTTTGCCACAGGTATCGGTAATTACCACTATTCTTCCGATTTGGTTAACCCCTCGGATATAACCGGCGGTTACATTTTTGAAATAGAAATTTCGGAAAGATGGGTAGAAGAAAACACAGGCTTTTGTTCATATAACCGTCAAGGCTGGACTATGGCAAAAAGCCACGATTATATGACTCGTGAAATGACCGAATACTGCTATGATTTGTTGTACGCGCTCGGCGGAGCTGTTTATAACAGCGGAACCGTTCCTAATAAACAGGTCAAAAATACTTACAGAGCCGGTCGTTTTATACCTGTAACTATAAATGTAACGAATCCCGCGCCTGCCGTTGAGTATCAAGGCAAAAAATGGTCTGATTTGCTGGACGCAAATTCCGCCGTTTTGTATTACTGGACTCAGGAATATTTTAAAAATATGGATTCCTCCACGTCATCAACGTATTTCTACAAGGACTCGGATTTGGTAGACGGTAAGATATATGCCGGTCCGATTTGGGATATGGATCAAACGATCGGGTTTGACAGCGGCAAGGACGAAAAAAGATGGGGCAGCAGTTACACAAGTCCTGATGGCTGGTATACAAAAAACACCCGTATTTACCGTTTTGATCCCAATGATTCCTCAACAGATTACTCATCAGACAGCAGCGTTCCGCGTTCATTCTATGGCGCACTTGCAACAAACTGCACCGATTTTTGGGCTATGGCGGAGGATTACTGGTACAACCGTGTTAAACCCGCAACCCAAATACTGCTTGGAAACGCTCCCGACAGCGGAAGGCTTCATTCAATGGATTGGTACTGCAACGAAATTCAGTACTCGGGAACTATGAATCTTGTTCGTTTCTACGGTTACGGCACAAGCCCATATGATGTTAACGCGACAAAGCAAAACTATACAAACTGGCTTTCATCAAGAAACACTTGGATAGACAGCCAAATCCCAACAAGATCAATAAACGGTGCCAATATAGATTCAATTCCGAGTCAGACATACACGGGTTCAGAGATTACACCTCCTGTTAACGTAACATTTAACACAACGGCGCTTGGCACTCAAACTCTGGAAGAGGGCTACGATTACACGCTTGATTATTCAGACAACGTTGAAGTGGGCGCCGCAAAAGTTGCCGTTAACGGTATCAACCGTTATGCGGGAACAAGCAAAACGGTTCAGTTCAACATTATTCCGTCTGCAATTACAACAGGCACACTTTATATACCCGAGTTTGCTTATAGCGGCTCAATCGTTACGTCATCTCTTTCAGACGCAAACGGAAACGCGGTAAGAAGCGGCGTTACTTATCAGTGGTACAGAAACGGCTCGGCAATAGACGGCGCAACAGAAAGCACATATACGGTTGCACCCGAAGATGTCGGCACGGTTCTTACTCTGACAGTAACAGGAAACGGCTCGCAATACACAGGCACTATTCAGTCTAATGAGTGCACTGTAAAGGCGGGCGAAAGACCGGGAGGAATAACAAGAAGCATCGCAAGCTGGAATTATGACTACACGCTCAACGCTTCCGCACTTGCCAATGCCGACCAAACAGGCGCAAAATATTATTACAACGCCACATCGGGAGATAATCAGGCGGTTTCCGAGCTTTACGCATCGGTAAACGCAACCGATTCCGCTGAAGTTAAATGGAGCGGTTCGGCGGATTTGTATGATAATACAAGCAATTCCGTTTTGTCCGATCAAGCGCCTGTAATGGGAACTTCTAAAACAAATTCTCTTGCGTGGGGTCAGTATCCTTACTTTGAAACAGTAACTTCAACAACGGGATACGAAAAAATAACATTCACCGCAAAGCTCGGAGGGACAAAGAAAGCCCCAAGAGACTGGAAGCTTCAATACAGTCTTGACGGCGTTAGCTTTATTGATGTTCCGGACGCGTCATATTCAATAGTAAGCAACAAGAATATGGAAACAGCGTTTGACAATGTTTCGCTCCCCGCTGAATGCGACAATCAGGTTAAGGTATATATCAGAATAGTCGGAACATCTGATTATCAGATAAGCGGCTCTTTGGGTATTTTCGGTTCAATGAGCGGCGACGCCGCAATAAACAACGTGGTTGTTAAGGGTCAGTCGCTTGACATAGTAACAAAACTCTATGCGCCCACAATGAGCATTGCAACGGGTTCAGAAATTTTCAGCGATGATTTAATTGAACTGACAGACAATAACGGCGGCGCCGATATCTACTACACAATAACCTCAAACGATGTAACAACAGAGCCTATGCTTTACACAGAGCCGTTTTCACCGTTCAAAGCAGAAACGGCGCGCAGAGGTGACAGTGTAACCGTTAAAGCATACAGCAGCTACGAGGACATCGTAAGCGACAACGCTGAGGCAACATACACCTATGCGGGAGTAAATATCGTCAGCTTCAAATATGATGATTACAGCCAAAATGTTGTTGGCGGAAAGCTCTTTTCAAACGGCGGCGTTTATGATAAAAGCGCCTATATGACTGCATACGCAGACGGGACAACCCAATACGTTCCTCTTTTCAATGCGGACAACAAGGCATACAGTATCGCGCCGGACGACGGTTTGAAATGGACTGAGGACAGCGGCTTTACATTCAAGCTCAGCACCGCGGGTTATACAAATTCCGCATTTTCCTGCAAGGCTTACACAACAACTTCAGGCCCCGCGTCCGCAACGCTGCAATACAGTCTTGACGGAAGTGAATACAAAACAATTGAACAGAATAAATCGCTTCCGGCAAACGGTATTCTTGAAAACTATTATTACAATTACTCTCTTCCGAGTGAATGTGATAACAGAGAAACTCTTTACATCAGGCTTGTTACAACCCAAGATTTAACCTTTGGTCTTACAAATCTGCACAACAACGAATCAAAGGGCAACTTATATATAAACAACATAGTTTTGTCGGGCGACGACAACGGCGAATACAAGATGCCCTACACAAACAAGACAACGGATTACTTCGGCACTAACGGCACGGTTAAGTACTTCAGCCCGAGCAACGTTGCGATGCAATTCACCGTAAGTAATTCAAAAGGCGAAACGGTTATGAGCGGCGCTTATCCCGAACTCGGCATTCAGCTTTCGCTTGCGTCAGACTTCAATCCCGCTGATTCAGAGCCCTACACCGTTTCAGTTTGGGCGGGCGATGATGACGACAGAAGTCCCGTAAACAAAAGAACATATTATTACAAGGGTGCAACAATATCACAATTCAAATACAACGACGATTTATCATTCAGTCAGTATTTGGGTGCGGACGGCACATATGTAAACGCCAACGTAGGCACGGGCACTCTGCAAATGTATCCAAACGGAATCAGCCCGACTGTGCTTGACCGCACAGGCACTTACGGCGTTAAAGCGGCTTGGACTGCCGACAACAAGTTTACCGCCACAAAAAATCTTGATAATCCCGACGGAAACGGATTTTGGCTTATCACAACCTCAACAAAGAATTACAGAAATATTTCTGTTAATCTTGATCAGTTATCGTCAAACAGCGGTCCTCGCGACTGGGGTATTGCATACAGTACCGACGGCGTTAACTATACTTATGTTGAAAACAGCAATGTGCGTGCCATATCAAACGACAGTGCAACAAAACCTGTAGAAACATACGGAAATCTTAAACTGCCGGAGGAATGTGAAAATCAGGAAACACTCTATATCAAAGTGTTTATCAACGGCGGCGAATGTGTGAGCGGCAACGAGCTTGAGCTCGCAGGCAAAGGAAACACGGGCATAAACGCAATTGAGATTTCAGGTACCGCAACGCCGATAACCGTTACATTCAAAGCAACAGTCCTTGAAAGCCTAACGGCAACAGAAGGAACGCATCCCGTTGCGAACGCCTCAGCTGTAATCAACGGCGCAAATTATACCGCCGACAGCGACGGCATAATAGAAATTTCCGTTCTTCCGGGCAGCGCCATAACAGCCACGTTTAATAACGGCTACTTCTCAAGAACCGTAACGGTTGCCGCCGCCGAGGATGGAAAGGAATACAATGTTCCGCTTATGATATTTGACGTAACCGGCGACTCAATCGTAAATATGCGTGACTATTCAAAGCTGTACGGAATGGTGGACGAAGACACTATGAAGTATTACTCGCCGATATTTAACAGTTTTCTTAATACATTGGCAAGCGATTTTGAATACGCACCGTTAAGCTATTAAGCCGCGAGGCAATTAAAAAATGAGGCATCTGCGCAAGAGGCGGATGTCTCATTTTTTTAAATATAATTTAGCAATGCAAATTATTTAAACTTTTCGGCAAGCTCTTTTTTATAATAAGGAGAATCTCCTGATTCGGGCTTTCCCTCCCGCCTTGCCTGCAAGTCATTTTCAACCTTTTCTTTTTCCTTATTTCCATATCTGACAAAGAGCAGCGGGATAATATAAAGAACACTTGCTATCACGGGAGTGAGCACAACAAGCGGCCATATCCACTTATCAAACGCCGCCGTCTGTGTGCCTATATAAACATCAGCGCTTTCAACCGCGTTATAATGAAGCAGCGAAAGTGATAACGATGCAAGACCCGCTGTAATGCCGCTTGAAATCTTTGTAAACGAGGTCTGCATTGAAAACGTTATGCCCTCTGTCCGCTTGCCCGTTTTCCACTCCATATAATCAATACTGTCGCAGAAAAGAGAAGTCTGGGCAATTGAATTTGCCCCGGACGGCAGCGAAGCAATACCCATAACCACCATCGCAAACCATAGGCGATTACCCTCATAACCGATAAAAAACGCAATTGTTCTGAAAACTATGTTGAACACTTGAATTAAAATGAGCACGTTAATATAGTTGTTGCCGCAGAGCTTTTTTAATTTATCGGCAAACAGCATTGAGATAGATCCGGGAAGACCTGTTATTATATAAAAAACTGTTGAAAGCCCAAGCGCTCCGATAGCATTGCTGCCGAGAAAGCCTTCGGGTATTTCATATTTAAATAAATATGTAACAAGATTGGAGCCAAAGCCGAGAGCGCCGATTAGATTTGCAAGCGTAACAAGAAGGAGGATTTTGTTTTTGAAAAGCAATGAAAAGCTCTCTAAAAGACTTTCCTGCTGCGTTTCGGTTACAACTCTTATTCTTTCGTTCGCGCAGTCGGCGCGCTTTGACAGCATGGCTCCGCCGAGCCCGAAAATTATAGCAAAAACAAGAGTGATAAACTGCCATGACTGACCCGTTTTATTAACAACTATTTCAAGCACCATCGGTATAACGGTGGAGAGCGCTCCATAAACGCTGGAACCGATAGTTCTTGCCCACTGAACGAATTTATCTCGTTCGTCTGTATTCGGAGTAACCATTGCGGTTATTCCCCATATTGAAACGTCCTGAACAGTGTAGGATAAATCCCAGCAGATATACATTATAACGAAATACGCCACTCTGAGCCAAAGCAGGCTCCCCTTAGTTGAGAAAACAAAAAACAGCAGCACCGTAAACACGCCGACGGGCAGCGGTGTATATTTTAAAAACGGTCTCATCTTTTCACCGTTTTTAAAGGTATGCTTATCAATGTAAGAACCAACAATAGGGTCGTTTACTCCGTCCCAAACTTTCATAAGAACAAGCAAAACAGATACAACTATCGCGGGGAAAAGAGCAATATCCGTCATAAAATAAGTAAAAAAAGATGCGCCGACTAAAGAATAAACCATATTTTGACCGGCAAGACCGGCATAAAAATTAATTTTTTCTTTTTTTGGAATATAATTTTGCTCCAATTAATAAACCTTCTCCCTTTCATAAAATAAAAAATAATTACCCTTTTTTATTATAATAGAATTAACTTTTCAAGTCAACATAAACAAAACACAATAAAAACAGGGCAAAGGCAATAAAGCCCCTGCCCGAAATCCAAAACTTACGCGCAAGATACAAACAATCGTATCATAAACATCTTTTCGCTCTGCCCCAACATTATTGAGCCGAAAAAATTAAACGCCTGTTCTTTGATAAACAGAACAGACGTTTTTAAATCAATCTATCTCCATCGAAATTTTAGCGTTGTTTCTCGCGGCCGCCGCGCGCATAACAACACGGATCGCCTTTGCAATCCTGCCCTGCTTTCCGATTACGCGACCCATATCCTCTTCCGCAACGTGAAGATGATAAACTGTTACGCCTTCTTCATTAGGTTCGTCAACAGCAACGGAAACTGCGTCGGGATTATCAACGAGCCCCTTTGTTATAGAGATTAACAAATCCTTCAAAGAACACACCTCCGTAAATTAAAGAATGCCTTCTTTTTTAAGAATATCCTTAACCGTGTCGGTGGGCTGAGCGCCGTTTTCAATCCATTTCTTGGCTTTTTCCGCGTCTATTTTGATTTCGGCGGGGTCTGTCATTGTGTTGTACGTTCCGATTTCTTCAATAAAACGTCCGTCACGCGGAAATCTTGAATCTGCAACTACTACACGATAGAAAGGAGCCTTTTTTGCGCCCATTCTGCGAAGTCTGATTTTTACTGCCATTTTTATTACCTCCAAAAAATAATTATATTACTAAACCAATTAATTTACGAATTGGGTTAATACGATTTTATAATCCAAACGGATTAGAGCCTCCGCGGCCTGTCATCCCCATCATTTTCTGCGTCATTTCGGGATTTTGCTGCATCATTCTGCGCATCTTTTTGCTTACTTTAGGACCGCCCCTGCCGCCGAACTGGCTCATCATCTTTTTCATCTGTTTAAACTGTGAAAGCAGTCTGTTTACATCCTCGACTTTCATTCCGCATCCTGCGGCAATTCTGCGCTTTCTTGACGGATTGATTATATCGGGATGAGCGCGCTCCTGCTTTGTCATCGAATATATGATCGCCTTAAATCGCGTGAACGCGTTCTCGTCTATATCACTGTCTTTGATTTTGTTCCCGATGCCGGGAATCATTTTAATCGTGTCCTTAATGCTGCCCATACGTTCAATCTGGTCAAATTGGTCGA
>CANRMJ010000019.1 GCA_947631705.1 uncultured Clostridia bacterium | reverse complement strand
CCGGCTCACTGACTTACGGAGCGTCGATTCTTGATATGACCGCGGCTTACGCAACCTTCGGAAACGGGGGACAGTATTATTATCCGTACTGCTATTATAAAGTAACAGACAGTCAGGATAACGTTATCCTTGAACCCAAACCGAATGATACTAAAGAGCAGGCGCTTTCCGAATCAACCGGCTGGCTGATGAATAAGATTCTCCAAACGGTTATGACCGGCGGAACAGGTACTTCATATAAGATTTCCAAAGTTGAATGTTTCGGCAAAACAGGTAAGTGTAGACCGCTGGTTTATCGGTGGAACGCCGGAGTATGTTGCGGCTGTTTGGTATGGCTATGATCTTAATAAGGAGATTGTATACAGGCTTTCCGCAAACCCCGCGGGTACAATTTGGAAAACCGTTATGACCGAAATTTACGATAAAAAGGGCGTTCAGGAAAAAACATTCCCCGAATACGACGGTATCGTCAGAAAGGCATATGATCCGGGCAACGGTCTGCTGGCGCGCTATTCAAGCGGCAGCTACGGCTGGTATGACGTTAATAATCTTCCCGCTTATTCAAGCAGTTCGGGAATAACCCGTGCCAGAGATAATGAAGAGAATGAAAACAACGAAGATTCGGAAAAAACAACCGCGGCTGAAAAACAGACTGCCGCGAATTCCGATGAAGAATAGACTTTTTTAAATCCACAGCGGCATCGCAATGTTTGATGCCGCTGATTGTCGGTCAATCAAAGAGGTGATTGAGTGAAAATAATGGCTGTTGATTACGGCGACGCGCGCACCGGCGTGGCATTCAGCGATTTGGGAGAAAGCCTTGCTTCACCTTATATTGTAATACACGAGAAATATATGCCGCGGCTTATTGAAAAGCTGTCTGAAATCGCAAAGAAAGAGTGCGCCGGCAAAATAATCGTAGGTCTTCCGAGAAATATGGACGGCTCCTACGGCTTTCGCTCAGACGCTTGCAGAGATTTCGGAAACCTTCTCAGCGAAAAAACGGGGATTCCCGTATTTTTTCAAGATGAAAGACTCACCACCGTTATTGCCCACGAGGTGCTTTCAGCCAACGGTGTATCGGGAAAAAAGAGAAAGCAAAAGGTTGACTCTGTTTCCGCCGTTATCATATTGCAATCGTATCTTGATAAGAATAATCGCCGATAAAGGAGAGTAAACTTTTACGGTGATATTTTGGAAATTAAATTCGGTAAAGCAGCTTTCAGACTTGATTATTCCTTTATTATTCTTATATCCTTTGCCGTTCTTTACAACTATAAGGATACTTTAAAAATCATCGCTTTTTCTTTACTTCATGAAATCGGCCATCTGCTTGCTCTGTTCACTTTCGGAGTTCGCCCGTATTCGATAGAGCTTTCTTTTTACGGGGTTGGCTTGAAATACGAAAATTATCTTTCTAAAATTAAAGAATTCACGGTGATTATCTGCGGACCCGCGGTTAATTTGATTTTGTTTTTGATATTTCGCGATGAAGTTAACTTTTTGCTTTTTATTATAAACGTGTTGCCGATTTATCCGCTGGACGGCGGGAGGCTTGTTAAGCTGTTTTTGCCGAAGGCGGAGCGAATAGTTACAATAATTTTATTAATTATTTTAATCTGTTTGTCTGTTTTCCTTTTTATTGAATTTAAAATTTTCACTTTGCTTTTAATAACAATATACCTTGTTGTTTTTAACTTTAAAGAGTTTGATAATCCTTTTACATAGTGCCCGAAAGGCTTTGAAAAAATGAAAAGATGTGTTGAAAAAATACTGCAATACGTTCAAAAACCCGCAAGATATGTAGGCGGTGAACTGAACAGTGTTGTTAAAGACCCCCGAAATGTTGATATACGTTACGCTTTTTGCTTCCCCGACTTGTATGAGATCGGGATGAGCCACCTCGGAATGAAAATACTCTATTCGCTTGTTAACAGCAGAGAAGAGTATTGGTGTGAGAGGGTTTTTGCGCCTGATTCCGATATGGAGGAGCAGATGAGAAAAAACGGTGTTCCTCTTTTTGCGCTTGAAAGCGGAGATTTTATCAAAGATTTTGATATTATCGGTTTTTCGCTCATGTATGAGCTTTGCTACACAAATGTGCTTAATATGCTTGATTTGGCGGGAATACCGCTGAAATCGGCAGACAGAAAATCTTTAACGCCGATAATATGCTGCGGCGGACCCTGTGCCTGCAATCCCGAACCAATGGCTGATTTTGTTGATATTGTTTTTTTGGGAGACGGAGAGGAATCAACTCCCGCAGTTCTTGATTTGCTTAACGAGTGCAAAAAAAGCGGCGCGTCTAAGCACGAGTTTCTTCTGAAAGCCATGGATATTGACGGTGTATACGTGCCGTCGTTTTATAAGGACAGTTATAATGAAGACGGAACTCTGAAAGAACTGAAACCGTTGTTCGGCGCGCCCGAAAAGGTAAAAAAATCAGTAGTGTCCGATATGAATAAGTGCTTTTATCCAAAGGAATTTGTTGTGCCTTTTATCAGCATTGTTCACGACCGCGCTGTTGCAGAAATATTCAGAGGATGCATACGGGGCTGCCGATTCTGTCAGGCGGGATTTACATACAGACCGATAAGAGAAAAGAGCGTTGAAACAATAAATGAGCAGTCTAAGGCTCTGATTGAGTCAACCGGCTATGATGAGCTTTCGCTCTGTTCGCTGTCAACATCTGACCACAGCCAAGTTAATGAAATGCTCACATCATTGATTGATTGGACAGAAAAAGATAAAATCAATCTTTCTCTACCTTCTTTGAGAGTTGATAATTTTTCGGACGAGCTTGCGGAAAAGCTCAATAAGGTAAGAAAAAGCAGTCTTACTTTTGCGCCGGAGGCGGGGACTCAAAGGCTGCGTGACGTAATAAACAAGAACGTTACCGAAGAAGAGGTTTTGCGCACCTGCACGATGGCGTTTAACAACGGCTGGACTTCCGTAAAGCTCTATTTTATGATGGGTCTGCCGACTGAAAATGACAATGATATCCGCGGGATAGCCGATCTCGGAATGCAGGTATTGCACGCGTTTTATAAAAATCCGAACCGTCAGAAGGGAACAGGCGTTCAAATTTCAATAAGCTGCGCGTCGTTTATTCCGAAGCCTTTTACTCCTTTTCAGTGGGAACCTGAGGACACAATGGAAAACCTAAAGAGAAAGCAGCATCTTTTGCTTGAATCCATACCGAGTAAAAAAATTAAGGTTTCTTTCCATGAAACGCCCACATCTCTTATAGAAGGCGTTCTCGCAAGGGGAGACAGACGGCTCGGAAATGTTTTGCTCGACGCTTGGAAGGGCGGCTGCAAATTTGATTCGTGGGACGATAGGTTTGATTTTGATTCATGGTCTAACGCTTTTAAAAGTAACGGAATAGACCCATATTTCTATACCCAAAGAAAACGTTCGTTCAGCGAGCTTTTACCGTGGGATCATCTTGATTACGGCGTTTCGCGCAAATTTCTTGAGAGAGAAAATATTAAAGCTCATGAAAACAAGACAACTCCTCACTGCCGCATAAAATGCGCCGGATGCGGAGCGAATAAGCTTAACGGAGGAAAGTGCGATGCGCGAGGTTAGACTTGTTTTTTCTAAAACCGACAGGTGTAAATATATAAGCCATCTTGACATTAACCGCTGTATGGCTCGTGCGCTTGCACGCGCAAAAATTCCTTTGTGGTTTACGGAAGGATTTAATCCGCACCCGTATATGAGCTTTTCTTTGCCGCTGTCACTTGGTGTTGAAAGCAACTGTGAAAGCGTTGATATAAGAATTACAGGCGATATTTCAAATGATGAAATAAAAAAAAGAATGAATGAAATGCTGCCCTCCGGCATACGAATAATGAGCGTTTATGATGATTTCCGCGATTGCTCGGAAATCGCATTTTCCGATTATGTTTTCAAAATAGAGTTCAAGGATAACGAAACGGCGCTTGAGAGGATTAATGCAGTTCTTTCTTCCGACGAAATTCTCGCACAGAAAAAGGCAAAGCAAGGCAGGCGCAGAGTGATTAAAGAAACAGATATAAAGCCACTTATAGACAAATACACTGTTTCCGTAAGAGGCAGAGATATTATTCTTAATGCAAGGCTTGCCGCCGGTAACGATAAAAACCTTAATCCCTCATTGTTATTTGATACGCTGATCCGTTTGATTGATATGGATTTTGAGTGGAAAAGCATTTCAAGAATTGCTTTGCTTGATAAAGAATATAATATTTTTAAATAAAACACTTGCTTTTTTTATCGCTTTGTGATATATTATTCAAGCATTTGTTCCGTTGCCGTCCTGCAACGCGTTTAGATGCTTGCGTTCGAGGTAAATTAATTTTACCTTAGCATTTAAGCGGATGGTCCTCTTTCAAAGTATTTTGTTACGAACATCTGAAAAATAAATAGGAGGAAATGATAATGGACGCTATTAAAATTATTGAATCAACAAGTGTTAAAAAAGAGCTTCCCGATTTTAATATCGGAGACACCGTAAGAGTCGGTGTTCGCATCCGCGAGGGCAAGAACGAAAGAGTTCAGATGTTTGAGGGCAATGTTATTGCCATGAAAGGCACGGGTATTTCAAAAACTTTCACCGTTCGCCGTGTATCATACGGCGTTGGCATAGAGCGTGTATTCCCTTATAACTCGGCAAACGTTGACTCGGTTCAGGTTATTCGCCGCGGTAAGGTTCGTCGCTCTAAGCTTTATTATCTTCGTGACCGTGTCGGCAAGGCCGCCAAAGTTAAGGAAGATATCTGATGTTTCATTAAAATTTTATATCAAATTCGCCCCGTTAAACAGACTTTAAGTAAGATGTCCGATTACCGGGGCGATTTTTTATTTTTTTGTATTTTAAAATTTAGTATAAAAAATAAACAGGGGCGTTTTCCATAAGGAAAAGCCCCGTTAATGAACAGTATTAACAGTAATTAAGCTCTTTCAACCTTGCCGGAGCGAAGGCATCTTGTGCATACATATACTCTTTTAGGAGAGCCGTTGACAACAGCCTTAACTTTTTTCAAATTTGGCTTCCATGTTCTGTTTGATCTTCTGTGAGAGTGTGATACTTTGATACCGAACGTCATTTCTTTTCCGCAGTATTCACATTTTGCCATTAGCGAACACCTCCTTACAAATTTACAACGCATTGATATTAACATAAATACCAACAAAATGCAAGTGTTTTTTCATAATTATTTCTAAAAGGGAATGTTTGTTCTCTTTTTTAATTATTTTATTGATTTTATTTATCTTATTTATTATAATTAAATTATAGATTTAAGGAGGATATGAAATGGCAGAAGATAAAAAAAAGGCTCTTGATTCCGCACTGAAACAAATAGAAAAATTATACGGAAAAAACGCAGTTATGCGCCTTGGAGAAAACAGTCATTTAAACATCGAAGCAATTTCAACGGGTTCTTTCACGCTTGATAACGCAACGGGTATCGGCGGACTTCCGAGAGGAAGAATTGTTGAAATTTACGGTCCCGAATCGTCAGGTAAAACAACTCTTGCGCTCCACTGTATTGCTGAAGCGCAGAAAAAAGGCGGCGAGGCGGCTTTTATAGACGCTGAACACGCACTCGATCCGATATATGCGCAGAATCTCGGTGTTGATATTGATTCTCTGCTTGTTGCTCAGCCGGATTACGGCGAGCAGGCGCTTGAAATAACAGAACAACTCGTCCGCTCAAACGCTGTTGATATAATCGTTGTGGATTCGGTTGCCGCGCTTGTTCCGCGCACTGAAATTGACGGTGATATGGGCGATTCTCATGTCGGACTTCATGCAAGACTTATGAGCCAGGCTCTCCGTAAGCTGACAGGCGCCATCAATAAAAGCAACTGTCTTGTAATATTCATCAATCAGCTGCGTGAAAAGGTTGGCTCAATGTACGGTAACCCGGAGGTAACAACAGGCGGTCGCGCCCTTAAATTCTATTCGTCCATGCGTATAGACGTCAGACGTATTGAGGGTATAAAAGGCACAGGCTCGGAATTTGTGGGCAACCGCACAAGGGCAAAGGTTGTTAAAAACAAGCTCGCTCCGCCGTTTAAGCAAGCTGAATTTGATATTATGTACGGTTCGGGAATCAGCAGGGAAGGCGAACTTGTTGATATGGCAGTTGAATACGGCATTATCAAAAAGAGCGGTTCATGGTTTTCATGCGGCGAAAAGAGACTTGGTCAGGGCAGAGATAAGGTTAAAGATATCGTAAAAAACGACAAAGAATTTGCAACAGACCTTGAAAAACAAATTAAAGATAAACTTGAAGAAATTCAAACCTCTTCAAATCACAAATACCAGGCAAAAGCGGCTCCTATGGCTGAGCTTGGCGATGAAAATACAGAGCAGTCCTCATCAAAGCAAACAAGAGCCGCCGCAAGAGCAAAGCTTGATATTGCCGTTGAAGACGACGAAGACTGATGGTAATTAAGGCTCAGCGAGGCAGAGGGAAAAAAATCCATCTTCTTCTTGATGACGAATATAAAATCACTACAGATATTGATTTTTGGGCTGAAAATTTTATTTCGGACGGGGAAGATATCTCTGAAGAAGAATGGGACAGACTGACGGCTGAAATCAATTACAGAAAAGCCTTCAACAAATGCGCTGATTTGCTTTCCCGCCGCGAACACTCTGTTAAAGAACTGAAAGATAAGCTGTTAAGAACAGTTGATGAAGAGTCCGCTGAAAAAGCAATCGAAAAATATATTGAACTCGGATATCTTGATGATGAAAAATTTGCAAAAACTCTGTCGGAATATTTGTTTAACAAAAAGCATTGTTCCGTTGCTCAGGTAAGGCAGGAGTTATACAAAAAAGGAATTTGCAGAGAAATTATTTCCGAGGTTATAGATGATGCTGATTATGATTCCGTAGATTCAATAACAGCCGTTTTAAATAAAAATTATTTGAGAAAGCTCTCTGCACCCGACGGAAAAGATAAGGTTATCGCGGCGCTTATGCGCAGAGGATTTTCTTACGGCGATATTAAAGCCGCAATAAGCAGAATTGAGAACGAGGAATATGAATAAAATCGCTATGATTTCGCTCGGCTGCCCTAAAAATCAGGTAGACGGAGAAATAATGCTGAAAAAATTAAGTGAAAACGGTTTTGAAATCGCGGACTGTATTGAAAACAGCAATGCTGTCATAATAAACACCTGCGGATTTATTGAGGCTGCAAAAACAGAGGCAATAGAAACAATACTTGAAACTGTTGAATATAAAAAAGCCGGAATGATTTCAGCGGTAATTGTTACGGGCTGTCTTGCGGAACGATATCAGGAAGAAATTTTAAAGGAAATTCCCGAAGTGGACGCCGTTATCGGTATAGGAGCCGATTCGGATATTGTTAAAGTTTGTAAAAAAGCTTTGGGCGGCATTAAAACGTCTTTTTATCCCGATAAATGTTATTTGCCGCTTGATGATGAAAGACTTGTTACAACACCGCCGCATTGGGCGTATTTGAAACTTTCAGACGGGTGTGACAACAGATGTTCTTATTGCGCAATTCCTCTGATTAGAGGCGCATACAGGGAACGAACCGAAGAAAGCATACTTGACGAGGCTGTGATGCTTGCGGAAAGCGGTGTAAAAGAGTTAATTCTTATTGCTCAGGATACAACTAAGTACGGCTATTCTCTTTACGGCGAATACAGGCTTGCCGCTCTTTTAAAAAAACTTTGTAAAATTGACGGCATTGAGTGGATACGGATCTTGTATTGTTACCCGGACAGAATTACTGACGAGCTTATCGAAACGATAGCTTTGGAGGATAAGATTTGTTCTTATATTGATATTCCCTTGCAGCATTGCAGCGGAGGTATCCTTAAAGCGATGAACAGAAAGGGAAATTACAATTCTTTAAAAGAAATCCTGTTGAAAATGAAAAGCAGAATACCCAATTTATCACTCAGAACAACATTTATGGTTGGATTTCCCGGCGAAACGAACGAAGATTTTGAGGAGCTTTGCAGATTTGTTAAGGATATAAAATTTGATAAAATGGGCTGTTTTACATATTCGCCGGAGGAAGATACACCGGCGTTTGATTTTAATAATCAGATAGACGAAGATGTAAAAAGGCATCGTGCCGAAATCCTTTCAGACATTCAGTACACCGTTACCGAGGAGGCGAATAAAATCCGAATCGGCAGAGCATACAAGGTTATAGTTGATGAAAAAGACGATGGGAGATATATCGGCAGAGCTTATTTTGACGCCCCTGAAATAGACAGCTCGATTTATTTCACTTCGGATCAAGCGCTTGATATCGGTTCGTTTGTGAACGTAAAAATTACCGATTTTAACGGATATGATTTAATTGGAGAATGTATGATATGAATTTGCCAAACAAAATTACGATTTTCAGACTTTCAATGGTGCCTGTGCTTCTTGCAACCGCGATGATACCTTTCAGCTATCACTGGAGTGTTACGCTTGTTGTTTATTTTCTCGCCTGCATGAGTGATAAGGTAGACGGATTTATTGCAAGAAAGAACGGGCTTGTAACAGATTTCGGAAAACTTATGGATCCGCTTTCCGATAAATCCCTTGTAATGACAGCGTTTATTATTATGGTGTGGCTCGGTTACTGTGATATCGTTTGCTTTTCTTTAATGCTTGCAAGGGAATTCCTTGTAAGCGGAATACGAATGATAGCCTGCACTAAAGGCAAGGTTATTGCCGCCAACGCTTTCGGAAAAGCGAAAACTTTTCTTCAGATGTCCTCTACGGGGCTTATTTTCCTGAGTCTTGCAATTTCGGAGGGTCCGCAAATTAATTTTGACATTTTACATATTGTGGCAAAGGTTTTATTCTGGATTGCTTGTGTTGTTTCTGTGCTTTCAGGTCTTAAATATACTAAAGACGGTTGGTATCTGATAGAATCAAAATAGTATTGAAAATTATTTGTTGCAAATTTGGAATTTTTTGCTATAATGATATTGTGTTAATATGTAAAAACGCTGATCGGGAGAAGTAGATAAATATTTCTTTTTCCAGAGAGTGGGCTGTTTGCTGCAAAGTCCATATTAAGAATTTATCGAAATGCACCCGTGAGTTCCGCAAAGGAAATAACAGTATTTTGCGGCGGTGAGCACCGTTATCTGCAAAGCTGATGGAATGCAGCTAAGTAATAAATAAGAGTGGAACCGCAAGTATATTGCCTCTGTCTGATCAGACAGGGGCATTTTTTATCATATCAAACGATTATTTACGGAGGTGGATTATGTTTAAGGATTTCAAAGAAACAATAAAGAGCTTTATGGATCACGATCCCGCCGCCAAAAGTCCCATAGAAATTGTTCTGCTTTACCCCGGTTTCAGAGCTCTGAGAAGTCACAGGCACGCAAGATGGTTTTTAGATCACGGTATGCCTTTTGCGGCAAGGTATATAAGTCAGAGGTCGGCGCGTAAAACAGGAATAGAAATTCATCCCGGAGCAACGATAGGAAAGCGTGTGTGCATTGACCACGGAACGGGAATTGTTATCGGTGAAACGGCAGAAGTCGGAGACGACGTGATGATATATCAGGGTGTTACTCTCGGAGGAACAGGTAAAGACGTCGGCAAAAGGCACCCAACTATTGAAAGTGGTGTAATGATTGGTGCCGGAGCAAAAGTTCTTGGACCTATAACAGTAGGAAGAAACGCAAAGGTTGCCGCCGGTGCTGTTGTTGTAAACGATGTTGATCCCAACTGCACCGTTGTTGGGATTCCCGGAAGAGTTGTCAGAATAGACGGCGAAAGGGTAGACGATTTGGATCAAATCAACATTCCCGACCCGGTAATGGCGGAAATCAGGAAAAACAAAATTAAAATTGAAGAGCTTGAAAATAAGATAAAAGAGCTGGAGGCAAAAAAGCAATGAGAATTTTTAACACAATGACAAGGTGCAAGGAAGATTTTGTGCCGACAGATAAAAATGAAGTTAAAATATATGCCTGCGGACCTACCGTTTACAATTATATTCACATCGGCAACGCCAGACCGCTGTGCGTGTTTGACGTTTTACGGCGCTATATGGAATATAGGGGCTATAATGTTAAATTCGTTCAGAATTTCACGGATATAGACGATAAAATTATAAATCGTGCAAATGAAGAGGGAATACCCTTTGAGGAAGTTTCAAAAAAATACATTTCCGAATTTTGGACAGACGCGCACGGTCTTAATTTTAAGGACGCAACCGTTCATCCCAAAGCAACCGAAAACATTGACGAAATCATTGATATAATCGGCACTCTTGTTGATAAGGGTTACGCGTATCCCGCCGGTGGTGACGTATATTTCAGAACGTTAAAATTTAAAGAATACGGCAAGCTCTCACATCAGCCGATTGAAGATTTGGAAAGCGGCGCTCGTATTGCTGTGGGCGAGGATAAAGAAAATCCGCTTGATTTTGCGCTTTGGAAAGGTGCCAAAGAGGGTGAGCCCTATTGGGATTCTCCTTGGGGAAAAGGTCGCCCGGGCTGGCATATTGAGTGCTCAGCGATGAACAGAAAATATCTCGGAAAAACTATTGATATCCATTGCGGTGGTCAGGATTTGATTTTTCCGCATCACGAAAATGAAATTGCTCAAAGCGAGTGTGCTAACGGCTGCACTTTTGCAAAATACTGGATGCACAACGGCTATATAAATGTTGATAACGTAAAAATGAGCAAATCACTCGGCAATTTTAAAACGGTTCGTGAAATTGCCGATGTTTACGGATATGAAGTTATAAGGTTTTTTCTTATTTCCTCTCATTACCGTTCACCGATTAATTACAGTCTTGATATAATTGAACAGTGCAAATCAGCTCTTGAAAGACTCTATACTTGCCGCGAAAGCCTTGATTTTGCAATTAAAAATGCCGAGAATGAAGTTTCAGATGACGATGATATGTTGATCTCCGTGCTTTCCCGCCGCAGAAAGCAGTTCGTTGACGCGATGGACGACGACCTTAATACCGCGGACGGTATTGCCGCGCTTTTCGACCTTACTAAAGACATAAACACCAAAATACTTGATAAAAATGTTTCAAAAAAGGTTTGCAAATATGCTTGTGCGCTATATGATGAACTCTGTGATGTATTGGGAATTCTCTATAACAGAAAGAATAATAATCTTGACAGTGAAATTGAATCGCTTATTGAGCAGCGCCGTTTGGCAAGAATAAATAGGGATTGGGCTACCGCCGATAAAATCCGTGATGATTTAAAGGCAAGAGGTATAATTCTTAAAGACACGCCGCAGGGTGTAACGTGGAGCAAAGAATAAAGCGTATAACGCTTTTGAATTAAAATGAGGGGGTAAAAAAATGATAGACAAAAGGAAATTCAAGGATACCGAACTGTCACTTCTCGGATTGGGTACTATGCGTCTTCCCGTTAAAACAATAATAAAACGCGAAGCAAACCCGATGATTGATTACAAGCAGGCGCAGATTCTTGTTGATTGCGCTATCAGAAACGGTATTAACTATTTTGACACAGCGTATATGTATCACGCGGGAAAAAGCGAAAAATTTATCGGAACAGCGCTGTCTAAATATCCGCGAGAGAGCTATTTTCTTGCCGATAAGCTGCCCATATGGATGTGCTTAAAACAATCTGATATGGAAAAAATTTTTAATAATCAGCTTTCAAGAACAGGCGCAGATTATTTTGACAATTATCTTCTTCATTCGCTTGACGGAAATAATTTCAATAAATGCGAAAAGTACGGGGCTTACGAATTTTTGCAAAAAAAGAGGGAAGAGGGCAGAATTAAAAATATCGGCTTTTCATTCCACGGCACCATTGACGATTTAAAAAGAATTGTTGCGGCACACAAATGGGATTTTGCTCAAATTCAGTTAAATTACCTTGATTGGGGAAATCAGAACGCCAAAGAACAATATGAAATATTGACCGACGCGGGTATACCTGTTATAGTTATGGAGCCTGTCAGAGGCGGTAAGCTTGCCGATGTTTCCGATGAAGTAAGCGCTATGTTCAAAAAGGCGCGTCCGAATCAATCAGCGGCAAGCTGGGCAATCGGATTTGTTGCGAGTTTGCCAAATGTTGTAACAATTCTGAGCGGAATGAATTCTGTTGAACAGCTTAATGACAATATTGCAACGCTGACCGATTATGAACCTTTCGGTGATTATGAAAAAAACATATGCTTTAACGCCGCATCAATTATGAATAAGAAGGATATCATTCCATGCACCGGCTGCGATTACTGTGCCGACTGCCCAAAGGGTGTTAAAATTTCAACGATTTTTGCTTATTATAACGAATATAAAAACGGAGATATTTCCGCTGAAAAAAGCAAAGAAAAATATAAAACTATTCCGATTGAAAACAATGCCTCCGCTTGTGTTAAATGCGGAAAATGCGCGCAACACTGCCCGCAGAGCATAGATATACCGGGCTGGATGCACGGCGGTATACCGCATTTCTTTGACAAATAAATACATATAAAAAGCGCTCCGATTATTCGGAGCGCTACTTATTTACTTATAAATATTGATTAATCAATCATATCTTTCATTGAATACATTCCCGCGGATTTCCCTGCCATGAAGACAGCGGCATTTACAGCGCCGACGGCAAAGATTTCCTTACTTCTTGCCGAATGGGAAAGCGTGATAATTTCATCTCTTCCCGCAAAGATGATATCGTGTTCGCCAACAATTGTGCCGCCTCTTATTGCATGTATACCTATTTCGTTTTTACTGCGCCTTTCTCTTTTGGAGTGCCTGTCATACTCATATTTCATTGGCTTTTCAATCTCATCGCATATTGCGTCTGCAAGCATAAGCGCTGTTCCGCTCGGTGCGTCAATCTTCTGATTGTGGTGCCTTTCAACGATTTCAATATCAAAATCATCGCCGAGTACCGAAACTGCCTTTTTTGCAAGATTTGCAAGCAAATTGATACCCATACTCATATTATAAGTGAAGAAAACAGGGGTTTTCGCAGAAACGTTCTCTATCTGTTTTTTCTGCTCATCGCTATAACCCGTTGTTGCGATAACAACAGGAATTTTTCTGTTAACAGAGTATTCAAGCAAACTGTCGAGCAAAACAGGATTTGTAAAATCTATAATAACGTCCGCTTTCTCCTGAACCTTTCCGATTTCGTCATAAACAGGGAAAGACGCGCTTTCGGTGTTTAAATCCACTCCCGCGATTATTTCGCAGTCTTTTCTTGCGGCAACAACACTTTGAATAACTTTTCCCATCTTACCGTTTGCGCCGCATAAAATTATTTTTGTCATTTTTAATATTCCTTGCGTTAAATTATTTTATTATTCCGTATTCCTTTAATGTTTCTTTGATAAGCAGTTTATTTTCTTCTGTTGTATCTATCAAAGGAAGGCGGCAGTGACCCGCGTTAAAGCCGATAAGATTAACAGCTTCTTTAACGGGAATCGGGTTAACGTCGCAAAACAGATTTTTTGCAAGTTTCATATATTTATTCATAAGCGCCCTTGAACCATCAATGTCTCCGCTAAGATATTTAGCAACGATATCATGAGTTTCCTGAGGACAAACATTTGAAAGCACACTGATAACGCCCTTTCCGCCGCGTTCGAGAACATCAAAAATCTGATCGTCGTTTCCGCTCCAAATGTTAAGATTATCTCCGCAAAGCTCATGAACTTTTGCAATCTGGTCAAGATTGCCGCTTGCCTCTTTAATTCCGTTAACTCTCGGCAATTTAGCGATTTCGGCTGCGGTTTCGGGCAAAATATTTACTCCTGTTCTGGACGGAACATTGTATAGTATTATCGGCTTATCCGTTGCGTCGTGAATTGCCGTATAATGAGCTATAAGACCTCTTTGGCTCGTTTTATTGTAATATGGTGTAACGAGAAGAAGAGCGTCCGCTCCGTCGCTGCAAGCCTGGCGGCTCATCTCAATCGCGCAAGCCGTTGAATTAGATCCTGTTCCCGCGATAACGGTGCATCTGCCCGCAACATAATCTATGCACCATTTAACACATTCAAGGTGCTCGGCAACAGTTAAAGTTGAGCTTTCGCCCGTAGTTCCGCATATAACGATTGCATCCGTGCCGTTATCAAGCTGCCAGTCAATAAATTTTGCAAACTCCTCATAATTAACTTTTCCGTCTTCGTGCATCGGCGTAATAATAGCAACCGCCGCGCCTGTAAAAATAGGTTCTTTCATCATGAAAAACTCCTTATCAAAAATTAATCCATATAGCCTTCGGCACAGAGAAGTTCAGCAAGCAAAACGCCGCCGCCCGCCGCTCCTCTGAGCGTGTTGTGGGAAAGGCAAACAAATTTGTATTGATACTGCGTATCTTCTCTCAGTCTGCCGATTGAGACTGCCATTCCGTTTTCAAGCATTCTCTCTGATTTAATCTGCGGTCTGTTTTCCTCTTCAAAATAATTGAGAAACTGTTTTGGAGCAGACGGAAGATTGAGTTCTTGAGCGCGGCCTTTAAAGGATTTCCAAATATCAATCATTTCCTCTTTTGTGGGCTTTTTCTCAAAATTTACGAAAACGGCGCCCAAATGACCGTTTGAAACGGGAACTCTTATACACTGAGCGGTGAAATTAGGGCTATCCGCAAGCTTGATTTCTCCGCCTTCGATTTTTCCCCAGAGCTTGAGAGGCTCTTTTTCGCTTTTTTCTTCTTCGCCGCCGATATAGGGAATCACATTGTCTATCATTTCCGGCCATGTTTCAAATGTTTTTCCCGCTCCGCTGATAGCCTGATAAGTACAAACGAGAACGTCTTTTACACCGAATTTTTTATGAAGTGGGAAAAGAGCCGGAACGTAAGACTGAAGAGAACAGTTTGATTTAACAGCAATAAAGCCGCGTTTAGTTCCAAGGCGTTTTCTCTGTTCGGGAATAATTTTGATATGTTCTGCATTAAGCTCCGGCACAACCATAGGAACATCGGGAGTGAAACGGTTTGCGCTGTTGTTTGAAATAACGGGGCATTCATGCTTTGCATATTCCTCTTCAAGTTTTTTAATTTCATCTTTTTTCATATCAACGGCGCAGAAAACAAAATCAACCGCTGAAGTGATTTTTTCTATATCTGCTGTTGCGTCCATTACCACTATATTTTTAACTTTTTCAGGAATAGGACAATCCATGCACCATTTTTTTTCGACCGCCTCGCCGTATGGCTTTCCCGCCGAGCGTGCGGATGCGGCAAGGCAAACAACATCAAACCACGGATGATTTGCAAGAAGGGTGGCAAAACGCTGACCGACCATGCCTGTTGCACCCACTATGCCAACTTTGTATTTCTTCATACGAATTCTCCTTAAATCTCTTGTAAAAAAGATAATAATGCAATATAATACATAGGTGGTTTTAACCTTTCTGTTATAATATCACTTATTATATATATATGTCAAATATAAATTACGGAGACTATATGAAAACTTCAGACTTTTTTTATGATTTACCCGATGAATTAATTGCGCAGACGCCTGTTGAGCCGAGAAATTCTTCACGTCTTATGGTTCTTAACAAGGATTCCGGCGAAATCGAGCACAGGATTTTTTCGGAACTTATTGATTATCTCAACGATGGCGATTGTCTTATTATGAACGATACAAGAGTTATTCCGGCAAGAATTTACGGTGTTAAAAGGGACACAGGCGCTGTTGTTGAATTTTTGTTGCTTGAACAAAAGCAAAACGATGTTTGGGAGTGCCTTTGCAAACCGGGAAAAAGAGCGAAAATCGGCACGGTTTTCTCATTCGGAGATGATTTGCTTAGAGGTGAGATACTCGGAATAAACAATGAGGACGGCAGCCGTTTTGTTAAATTTTCTTGCAAGGGGAATATATTCAATGTTCTCGACGAAATTGGTTCTATGCCGCTTCCGCCGTATATAAAGGAAAAACTATCCGATAAGGAAAGGTATCAAACGGTTTACAGCCGTGAACCCGGTTCCGCTGCCGCTCCTACCGCCGGACTGCATTTTACTCCTGAAATGCTTAACCAAATAAGGAGCAAGGGAATTAAAACGGGTTTTGTTACTCTCCACGTTGGGTTGGGAACCTTCAGACCCGTTAAAGTTGATGATGTGACTAAACACCATATGCACACAGAGCATTTTGTTTTGCCCCAAGAAACTGCCGACCTTATTAATGAAACAAAAAAGAACGGAAAAAGGGTTATAGCGGTTGGCACAACCACTTGCAGAACGCTTGAAACTGTTGCGCGAAAAGGAATAATCACAGAAGCTCAGGGAAACACATCAATTTTTATATACCCCGGCTTTGAATTTAAGTGCATAGATGCCCTTATAACGAATTTTCATCTGCCTGAAAGCACTCTTATTATGCTCGTTTCCGCGTTTGCAGGCTACAATAACATTATGAATGCCTACCGAACTGCCGTTGAAGAAAAATATAGATTTTTCAGTTTCGGCGATGCAATGCTGATAATTTAACTGTTTGAGGAATAATATGAAATTTACTGTTTTAAAAAAAGAGGGAAACGCAAGACGGGCTGTCTTTGAAACAGTTCACGGAACCGTTCAAACCCCCGCGTTTATGAATGTCGCAACTGTTGCAGCGATTAAAGGCGCTCTTTCGGCGGAAGATCTTAATAATATAGGCACTCAGGTTATGCTATGCAACACTTATCATCTTCACGTAAGACCCGGTGACGATATTGTTTACGATATGGGCGGACTTCATCGGTTCACATCGTGGAATAAGCCGATATTGACCGACAGCGGCGGTTTTCAGGTTTTTTCACTTGCAAAGCTCAACCAAATTAAAGATGAGGGTGTTTCTTTTAACTCGCATATTGACGGGCGAAAAATTTTTATCGGTCCCGAAGAATCCATGAGAATTCAAAGCCACCTTGCGTCAACTATTGCAATGGCTTTTGACGAATGCGTTGAGAATCCCGCAGAATACAAATATGCCAAAGAGGCGTGCGAGCGCACCACAAGATGGCTTGAACGCTGTAAAATTGAAATGGACAGGCTCAATTCGCTGCCGGAAACAATTAATAAAAATCAACTCCTTTTCGGAATAAATCAGGGATGCACCTATGATGATTTAAGAGTTGAACATATGAAACTGATTGCAAAAATGGATTTGGACGGCTATGCGATAGGCGGGCTTGCAGTAGGCGAGCCTAAAGAAGATATGTATAGAATCATAAGCGCGGTGACTCCGTTTGCGCCCGAAAACAAACCAAGATACTTAATGGGTGTGGGCACACCCGGAAATATTCTTGAAGGCGTTAGCAGGGGAGTGGATTTATTCGATTGTGTTATGCCAAGCAGGAATGCTCGCCACGGTCACCTGTTCACAAAAAAAGGAATCATAAACATTAATAATGCAAAATATGCGAGAGATGATTCGCCTGTTGACACTGAATGTAACTGCCCGGTATGCAGAAATCACAGCAGGGGATATATCAGACATCTTCTTAAAGCGGGAGAAATGCTTGGAATGAGGCTTGCTGTTATGCATAATCTTTATTTTTATAATAATCTTATGAAAGAAATTCGTGAAAACATTGAAAACGGTACTTTTGACGATTATAAAAATGAATATACTGTAAAACTTGACACAAGAATTTAGAAATGCCTTGCTTTTTTAATAATTTGTTTATATAATAACTATTGTTATTAATTTTACGGAGGATAAAATATGTCTTATTTACTTCAATTAGGAGCCGCAAACGGTTCAGCCCAAAGCAACTCGTATACTTCAATTATTCTTATGATAGTTCTTGTGGCTGTAATGTACTTTATTATGATAAGACCTCAAAGGAAACGTCAGAAAGAAGAACAGGAAATGCGTTCTTCACTTGAAATCGGTGATGAAATCATCACAATCGGCGGAATTGTCGGACGAGTTGTTACGATCCGTGAAGAGGATCTTGTTATTGAGACAGGCCAAAGATGAAAATCCAGCGTTGGGCCGTTAATACAAACGTTACCAAGATGGAGCAGCACAAGAAAGAGGTTGACGCCGCAAGGCAGGCCGCCAAAGAAAAGAAGGAAAGTAAAAAATCAGGAAAAGAAGAACCCAAGGTTCTTTCCGATGAAAAAAAAGACGATTAATCAAAATTCAGTAATAAGATTTAACTCCCTCGAATATTCTTTAATGAATACGGGGGAGTTTTTTATGGCTAAAATCACTTCAATAAACACAAAAGGACCTTTAATCAAGTTCTTTTTTAAATCAATTATATTTACCGTTATTTCTGTTTTGCTCACTTCGCTGCTAATTTCTTATATAGTTTTCAAGGCGGATTTGGATGCAAACTATCTTGAATATCTGTCATATGCGGCTGTATGTATTTCAGCGATTTTTACTTCTTATTTTTCTGTTAAACCGCTTAAAAACAACGGTTTTGTGCTTGGACTTATATCATCGTTTCCGCTTGTTATTTATTCGTTTATTAATCTTATTTCACACGGAAACAATATAATTCACTTTCTTATCAAGCTCGCTCTGATTCTTGTTTTAAGCGGGATTTTCGGATATTTATCTGCATCAAAATCAAAGAAAATTAAGGTAAAATAATTATGGACAGTTATGAAATAAAAGACGGAAATTTTCAAATTATTAAAGAAAAAGATAAAAAAAGCAATGAGAAAAAGCTTGAATTAGTTAAAGAAGACAAGAAGGACTTTTTTGAAATTTTCAAAGAAAATAAAACGATAATATATTCTGTTATATTTTATGCAGCGGGGCTTCTGTGCGGCTCCTATGTTTATAAAAAGCTGGAAAATGACCTGCTGAATCAAATGCTTGCGCCCGGCAAAGAGGAATTTTTACAGTTGTTTTTAAACAATCTGAGCCTTTATTTTATCATATTTACGGCATCGGTTTTGCTCGGCGTGTGCCTTGTGGGATTTCCGCTTTTAAACATAATTCCATTCTTTGTGGGTGTTGATGCGGGAATGAAAATTGCTTATTTCTATATCAACTATTCAATTAAAGGAATCGGCTATTCACTTTTAATGGTGGCGCCTTTTGTGTGCCTTTTCCTAACCGTAATCATCTATTCGGTTTCAATGAGTTATTATTTGAGTAAAAGTATTTACGACATAACTGTAAAAAAATCAGATATATCCGAGGATTTCAACTACAGGATATATCTGAAAAAGTATTTGTGTTATGCCGGAATGATAATAATTGTTGCTCTTATCAACACAGCCGTCTGCACGGCTTTAAACGGCATCATATCGCTTTAAACGACGGATTCACTTGCTGTTTAACGGATTAGCCGCAACAGCCTTTTTTGCGGCGTCGCTTGAAATATGAGTATAGATTTCGGTTGTGCCGAGGTTCTCGTGACCAAGAATCTCTTTCAGTAAAAGAACATCAACGTTTCCGTGCTGATACATAAGCGTAGCAGCGGTATGCCTTAGCTTGTGAACAGAAAGCCCTCTGTCTCCGAGACCGGCTTTTTCAAGATTTGTATAAACTATATGCTGCACAGTCTTTGGGCTTATTCTCTGATTTCTTGAGCTTAAAAACAACGCTCTGTCCTTAACACCGTCATGCGGGCGCTTTTTCATATATGCTGTGTACGCATCGACACATGCCTGATTAAGATACACGGTTCTTTCTTTGTTTCCCTTACCGGTAATAACGAGAGAGCCGTCTGATTTTATATCGTTATAATCAATTGAAACAAGTTCCGATAATCTCATGCCGCAATTAAGGAAAAAAGTAATTATTGCATAGTCGCGTTCTTTATAAGGACCGTCAATAACCGACAGAAGTCTTTCTGCCTCTTCAAGACTGAGATATTTCGGCAAAGCTCTTTTAGTTTTAGGAATATCAAGATTTTTCATGGGATTATAATCAAGAAGTCCGAGATTATCAGTTAAGTAAATAAAAAATCTCCTTATTGCAATAACGCGTCTTGCGCGTGTGTTTTCATTGTTATTACGAACATTTTTGCAGTAAATTAAAAACTGATATGCATCGTTTAAGGTGATTTTTTTAATGAAGTTGATATCAATAGGGGATAGATCGATATCTTCATCGTTAACATCACTGCCGATTTTTTCTTTCTCTCTGACAATATATCTGAAAAATGTTCTTAAATCCGACGCGTATTCGATTACGGAAAGCTCGGAATGACCCTTTATAGCCTCAATATAAACAAGATATTGCTGCACGAGCAGCGGCAGCTTTGAAAAGTCCTCACGTTTCATAAAACAATCCTTTCTGTGAAACAGTTTCACAATAATAAAAGCATACAAGCCTTCAATGGGGAAAAGTTATATAATAGAAAAAGTTTATATAATATAAATAATGTAATGAAATAATAAAACATTAAATTAGGTAATTATTCATTAAAGAAAAATCATAGCGAATAATTCTTGCCCGCATAAAAAATCTAATTGGTAAAATAATTATAACACAAATATAACTGTATTATTATTGATATAATTTATGCTGGTAATATTATACATAAAATCACGGTGTTTATAGAAAGCTTTTACAATCGCTCATTTCCTTCCGTAATAGCTGTAAATGCACATAATATTATTTTTTCTCCCCTAAATTGCGCAAAATATTTATTTTGTATAATTGTATCAAGTTTTTTATTGGCTGTCAATACCCTTTTAGGTGACAACCTTACAATTTTACAGATTAACAAAATATCGCCTGTAATGCCCTTATTCAGTCTTTTTCACTTTCAAAGTATTCTTTCTCAGTCAGTTTCAAAATGCTTAAAATATCCGCCGAGAGCTCCCTAAAACAGTTTAAACGTTCTTTTGCTATAATTTCCTCAAGTAAATCAATACTATCCAAATTGCGCCTAACATAACGATAAGAGCAATCTGAAACAGCATTTTCAAGTTTCTGTTCTGTTGCATAAAGGTATTGAACAAGACTTATTGACTCCCCTTTTCGCATTACTTAAATACTCCTAACTTATTAAAACCAAATTCAACAACATAATCACCAGAAAACTCATCACATATCAAATGCCCTATATCATCATAAAGACAATCCATAAAAGAATCAAATAAAGACTTTGTTTTATCGCTTAAATCTCTATCAAACCAAGAAGATATACCAACATAATCATTAAGAAAATTATAAAAAAAATATGCCTCTGATTTATTTATACGTTTCGATACGTATTCTACTTCATATGTCTTATTTCCTATTACTTTCTTAGCCATTTTTAAAACTCCTTTATTTTTAAAATAATAATTAAATTAATTTAGAACGTGTGAGGAGGGTGCGACCCCCTCAATTGAGGGGGTACCGCACTCCCCCTCACACACCCACCCTCACAAAAATAACCTTTAACAAACCCACAGCACAGAAAAATATAAATTAATCAACATCAATACCACTGTCAACAATAGCATTATCACTAACAAAATCAGAATTTTCATAGCGCCGTGAAGTCAGAAACCTATTGAAAAAAATCGTATGTGTCGAAACTAATTCAAACTTAGTTAAATCATCATATGCATAAAACAAGCATAATTCCGAATATTCTTTAATACCATTTTTCAAAATATCATCAATAACAGAAACTTTCAACTTTGTTTTTTCTAAGCCTGTTACTTCCATATAATCAAAAATATTAAAGCCGTTTAGATGAACAATATCGCTTTCAGAATATTGAGCCTTTTCGGGATTATCCCTATGAGTTAAGTATCTGTAATAACCTTTTACGTGCTCTAACGGTTGCGGAATAGTAGCGTTAAGCCTATCAACAGTTAATTTCTTAACATTGCTAAATGTTGTAGTACCGTTATAGCAAAGAATTATATGATAATGCTCTTTTTTTACTTCACCGTCAGCGTTAACATCAAGATTGTGAAGAGGACTTATTGCAATATCTAAGCCGGTTAACTGCAATTGCTCTTTCCAATCTTCAGGCGCACTATCAGGATAAAGCACAAATGCCCAATATCGTTTTTTTATATCTTTCATTTAACCCCCTTTCTGACCAAATTTATTTAATATTTTAAAATAACACTTGCATATATTAAAAAAATAATATATAATATAAATGCGTAAAACTTGCATAGCGAGTGTATATACAAGCTTTGTGAGAATATATGCAATTTGTGAAAGCACAGTTTCGCTTTGGTCGGCTGGGAACTGTGCTATTTTTTTATATCACTCGCACGGTTTTTTCTCGGATTTATCATCTACAGAATCTTCATCCGAAGAAATATCACCCTTAAAGATTGCTATAAGCTGTCTTTTTTTCGTTTCAAAATCTGACAAGCCAAAAGGCATTATCATACAAAGCTCACAGCAAACAGCAATGTAACCGCTACGGGATAAGCCTAATTTTTTTGCGCTCTTGTCGATATCGGCGAGAACATCATCATTAATGCTTATATTTACCCTCAAAAAACAGCCTCCTTTAATTTTTAATTTTATATATTATTTTATTTTACACACTCAATGTGTAACTGTAGCTCTCAAGAATATAATAACTCAAAATCCAGAATTTGTCAACAATTTAAAATGTTTTGTGAAATATACACAAATTGAATTTAACTAATATGTGCAGTTTTCACAACGTCTCACGTCTCCCCTTAGGGGGTGTGTCGTAGTACACCCCCTAAGGTTTAACTACATAGGCGTAGTAGGCGATTTTCGGTTAAAGCAATTAAGCGCGAATAAAGACAAAGTAAATCCGAACATTATTCCCGCGTTCTGTATGCATAGTAAAAGGCAGCGCATTACAGAGTTTAGCAATTCTGGGGGTCTAAACCCCCAGCCCCCCACTAACGAGAAGAAAGTAAATTTAAACAACTACACACTCGCCCGACAATAAAAATAGCCCTCCTATGAAGGAAGGCTATAATTTACAAAGTGTATTTATTTTGTATAATTGTATCAAGTTTTTTATTGATTGTCAAGAGGGCTATCCTCTTTTCGTAAAACTAAAAAAATTTAAAATCATCGAAATATTCGGATAATTTCATATTTAAAGCCGCACAATTTCATGTGCGGCTTTAAATATGAGTAAACATTTTAACATATCGTAAATTAATCAAAAATATTAATTCTTTTTTCAATAATTTTTCCTAATATAATCAAAATTAACGAAAAAATCAATAAAGGAAAACATAATTGAATAAGATTTGATTCATTAATTACATTTGTTGTTGCATATATTAGGAATCTGATATTATTTGTTTTAAAAATAACGTTAATTAAAGTGTATAAAATTGCAAAGAACAATGCGATTGAGGTTGATTTGCTTATCATTGAAATAAAATATATAATTGAAAAATAAAACAAGCATGCAACTGAAATTCTGATAATTTCAAATACAAATTCGGGTAAAATTATGCATACAACTATCAAAAGCAATAAAACATTTGAAAAAACAATTAAAAAGAATTTAAAGGTTTCATTAAGAATGTTTATTTTGCCAAGCATATAATAAATTTCTTTACCCTCTGTTTCAATAAATTCCTTCATTACAAATAATGAAAACCAAACAGATGTAAACGGAAAAATATAAATTATTGTTATTAATAAATTATGTTCAATATTCTCCGGGTGTAAAACATTTATTATAATTAATATTGGAACAATTATATCAAGAACTATTATTGGAAAAAAACGCAATCCCCCTATATTTTTCAAAAAAAGTTTTGTTTTATCTAACTTTTTTAAATGTTTTTTATCAGACATATATATCCATCCTCAACCTTTGGCCGAACAGAAATTATTTTATCACTTTTTATTTCACTTGAAGATAAAATCTTTAGCTTCCTTTCGCCGTTGCGTTCAAATCGAAGTTGCACATGATAGTTTTCCGGCAGTGATTCCGTATCAAGTTCGTTTAATTCATACACTTTCCCCTTTGCACAGTTTTCAATTTCACTGCAACTGCCGGAATAAATTATTTTTCCTAAATCCATAACAATTACTTTATCACAAAGCGCCTCAACGTCTTCAACAATGTGAGTTGAAATAATTATGATATGATCGCCTTTAAGTTTCGCAACGATATTTTTAAAGCGTAGTCTTTCCTCAGGGTCAAGACCCGAGGTTGGCTCATCAAAAATAATGATTTTGGGATTATTTAAAATTGCCTGAGCTATACCTAACCTCCTGACCATTCCACCTGATAAGCTTTTAACCTTATCGTTTGTTTTTTCTTCAAGATTAACCATAGCGATACAGCGTTTTACTTCGTCATCAATATGATCCCCGTCAACATTTTTAATTAACGCCATGGCGGAAAGCATCTCATAAACGGTTAATTCCTTGAACAATCCGAATTTTTGCGGCAAATATCCTATGTTATCATTGAAATGTTTGTTTTCGGAAATATTAATGTTATTATAGAATATTTCTCCTGAGTTTGGGGTATATAATTGGGTTATGCATCTTATAAGCGTTGTCTTCCCTGCCCCATTTGGACCTAAAACTCCGTATATTCCGTTTTCAAACATATAATTAATATCAATCAGTACCTGTTTCTTCTTAAAGTTTTTTGAAATGTTTTTTAATTCAATCATAATTGTTTTTCCTCCATACTCATATCAGCAACAATGATTGAGATATTAAAATGTGATCATTGAATTCAGCGTAGCGATCTCCGTCGGATAAATTCACATTAGGCATAATAAACACTGTTTCGCCATCGTGTAAAAGTCCATTTTTCTTATTTTCTTTTATCATGCTTAAAACAATATCGTCTGATTCATCACGATTCATATAGGGGCGAATAACTCTTATTCCGTCTGACTCAAATTCATCATAAAATCCCGAAATAAGGCTTACGCCGTTGCTTTTGCCGGAAAAAGTATTTCTGCCTGTTTCTTCAAGATTGCAGTAAATTTTCTGCAATGAATTTACTTTCATATTTATATCAGTTGAATCATTGAAGTAAAAAATATCATGACTCCAGCCGTCATAAACCTCATGCCAGCCTGCGTGCGGCAGATACGGAAAAGAGGCGGGAAGAAACGTCCCCTGAACATTGCTGTAATATGTTCCGCTGAAACCAACGTATGTAAAGCAAAGCTTTTTGATTTCTCCCGTATTATAAACGGTTACATAATCGCCGTCCTGCTGAAATTTAAGTTTATTGTTGTTTTCATCGGTTATTTTAATGATTTTATACTGATGGTAAAGAGTAAAAATATATTCATTAAGATTTGTTTTATCAAGAGTTAAGGTAACTTTTGCATATAATCTGCTGAATATTGATAAATCGGCGTCATAGCTTAAAACTGTAAAGTCTGCATCTTTTTCCTTTGTTGAATATAATTCTCTGAGACGGTAATTAATATCATCATTATCTGTAGATTCATAAGGGTGCATATCTTCAAGCTGAACCTTTGACGAGGGAAGCATAACGGAAATCAAAAACAAGAGCGAAAGAATAATTGCAGGGTTTTTTTTCTGAAAAGTTTTTTTATTCTTTGGCACAGAAACCTTGTAAAAGATTAAAGAAGATAAAAGAACACACCAAAAGAGGCAGGCAAACCACCTGTTCGGAAGAAGAGATTCACTGAATGCATAAACCGCCGACCACTCTGTATCATGGGTAAATATATCAAAGGCGTTAAAAAGCGGAAAAAGATAAATATTTGATGTCTCATATAACATGCATAGCAAATCTCTTGAATATTGAGTTCCGAGAAGTGTCATTAAAACAAGCAAAAGATATGAATTTAGTCTGTTTGACGTAAGTGAAAAATAAACGCCGATAATAGTACCCGTTAGAGGAATCAGATAATAATTCAGCAATGCATAGAAAAATATATAGATAATATATTGCAAATGAAATTTATAACCGCATTTTACATACAAAGCAAATTGAACCAGCAGCATAAATATTGCAAAAAATAAAATAAGGTTATTCAATAATCTGATTTGCGCTTTAATAACCTTTTTATATCCGTCCGACGTGCTGAGCAAACATTCCTCAAGATTATTATTCTTGCTTTTTCTGCAAAATTCAAAGGATAAAAAAATGAAAAAAGCGTAGGAAAAAACAGACAAAACCGAAAGCATTTTACAGGTTATCAGTATATCGCCGGAAAAACTGAAATAGTATCCAGAATAAGCAACTGAAATACCGAAAAACAATATATACAGCAAAAATAATATTTTTGAATTTATGAAAGATTTTCTTATGTATTTATACAGTTTCATAATGATCACCTGTCAGACAAGCTATGAAAACAAAAAAATGGTTGGTTTTATTTTTTAGATAATACTAAAACAATTTCAAAACATTATTTTACAATAGCTTCAGTGCCTGAGAGGTTAAAATGTGGTCGTCAAATTCAGCATAGCAATCTCCGCTTGATAAATTTACGTCGGGTATAATTAACACTGTTTCGCCATCTTTAAAAAGTCCGCTGTCCTTATTATGTTTAATCATTTTTAAAATAGTATCGTCTGGTTCCTCAAGATCCATATAAGGACGAACAACTCTTATTCCGTCTGACTCAAATTCTTCATAAAATCCCGAAATAAGGCTTACGCCGTTGCTTTTGCCGGAAAAAGTATTTCTGCCTGTTTCTTCAAGATTGCAGTAAATTTTCTGCAATGAATTTACTTTCATATTTATATCTGTTGAATCATTGAAGTAAAAAATGTCATGACTCCAGCCGTCATAAACTTCATGCCAACCTGCGTGCGGCAGATACGGAAAAGAGGCGGGAAGAAACGTGCCCTGAACATTGCTGTAATATGTTCCGCTGAAGCCGACGTATGTAAAGCACAGCTCTTTGATTTCTCCCGTATTATAAACGGTTACATAATCGCCGTCCTGCTGAAATTTAAGTTTATTTTTATTTTCATCGGTTATTTTGATTATTTTATATTGATGATAAAGAGTAAAAATATACTCATCCAGATTTGTTTTATCAAGAGTTAAGGTAACTTTTGCATATAATCTGTTGAATATCGTTAATTCGGCATCATAGCTTAAAACTGTAAAGTCTGCATTCTTTTCTCTTGATGTGTATAATTTCAAAATACGATAATTTGTATCATCGCTTTCGGTTGATTCATAAGGATTATTATCCCAGACAAGAACCTTTGATGAAGGAAGAGTAACTGAAATCAAAAACAAAATTGAAATAATAATTGCCGGAATTCTTTTTTGAAAAGTTTTTTTATTCTTTGGCACAGAAACTTTGTAAAAGATTAAAGAAGATAAAAGAACACACCAAAAGAGGCAGGCAAACCACCTGTTTGGCAGAAGTGACTCGCTGAATTCATGAAACGGTCTGAAATACGTATCATGAGTAAATATGTCAAATGCATTAAAAAATGGAAAGATGTTTATAAAAGTTGTATCATATATCATACCCAGAAAATCTCTGAAAAGCTGCGTTCCGAGCAGAGTCATTAAAACAAGTAAAAGATAAGAATTCAACCTGTTTGAAGTCAGCGATAAGTAAACACCGATAATAGTGCCTGTAAGCGGAATCAGATAATAATTCAGCACTGTATAGAAAAATATATAAATAATATATTGCAAATGAAATTTATAACCGCATTTTATATATAAAGAATATTGCAGAAAAAGCATATACATAAAAAAGTATATAATTAGATTATTTAATAATACGATTTGCGCTTTTATAACCTTTTTATATCCGTCCGATGTGGTGAGCAAGCATTCCTCAAGATTATTATTCTTGCTTTTTCTGCAAAACTCAAAAGATAAAAAAATGAAAAAAGCATAGGAGAGAATAGATAAAACCGGCAGCATCTTGTTGGTTACAAGCATATCGCCCGAAAATCTGAAATAATAACACGAATAAATAACAGATATACCGAAAAACAATATATACAGTGTAAATAATATTTTGGAATTTATAAACGATTTTCTTATGTATTTATACAGTTTCATAATACTCACACTTAATATTTTTAAATTAATACGTTGATTTATAAAATATAATTGCAAAATTAAATAGTTAATGTCAACACAATTTGCAAAAATGTGCATTTTTACATACAAAAATATTCATTTTTTAAATTTTTAGTAGCATATAAAAACAATAAATATGAGAAAACGAAAAAAATAAAAGGCACAGTTCGGAAAATTTCCCACCCGTGCCTTTTGTCAATTATATTTATTATTCTTCGGTCAATGCGTGAAAAGCGTCTCTTATTGTTCTGACAGGGATTATATCAACATTTACTTTAAGCTCTTTTGAAAGACCTCTGTAGTTGTTAAAAGGAATTATGCATCTTTCAAAGCCAAGCCTGTGCGCCTCCGAAACGCGCTGTTCGCAGTTACTTACCGCCCTTATTTCACCCGCAAGCCCGATTTCACCGAATGCGATAACTTTTTCATTAACAACAATATCCTTTAATGATGAAACAAGAGCCATCGCAACAGAGAGATCGGCGGACGGCTCATCTAACCTGAGACCGCCCACAACGTTAATATAGGCGTCCATATTGTTAAAAAAGTACCCTGCCCTTTTTTCCAGCACGGCAATCAGCATTGCCATTCTGTTGTAATCAAACCCTGTGCTCATTCTCCTCGGTGTTCCGAATCCTGTTGCGGTAACAAGACCCTGAACCTCCGCAAGAATCGGACGCGAGCCCTCCATAACGCAAGCAACGCAAGTCCCGCTTGTATTCTTCGGTCTGCCCGAAAGCATCAGAAGCGACGGATTTTCAACCTCTCTGAGTCCATTTTGCAGCATTTCAAAAACGCCGATCTCATTAGTTGAACCAAAACGATTTTTAACGCCTCTTAATATTCTGTAGGAATAATTTCTTTCGCCTTCAAAATAAAGAACAGTATCTACTATATGTTCCAGTACTTTCGGACCGGCAATAGCGCCATCCTTGTTTACGTGACCAACAACAAAAATTGGTATTCCAAATGATTTTGCGGTATGCATAAATATGTTTGTGCACTCTCTCACCTGTGTAACGGAGCCGGCAGACGATGAACACTCGTCATAAATCATTGTTTGAATTGAGTCGATAATTACAATATCGGGCTTTTCACTTCTTATTGTTTCAACAATAATGCCCGCGTCTGTTTGCGAAAGGATTGAAAGGCTTTCGGTATGTACGCCGAGCCTGTTTGCACGAAGTTTAATTTGAGTAGCCGATTCTTCGCCGCTGACATAGAGAATTGCCTTATCCTGCCCGAGGTGCTCACAGATTTGAAGAAGAATAGTGGACTTTCCGATGCCGGGGTCGCCGCTTAATAAAACAAGACTGCCTTTAACGATTCCGCCGCCGAGTACCCTGTCAAATTCCTTTATTCCTGTTGAAATGCGCTTTTCAACGTCACCTGTGATTTCTTTCAACTTCATAACCCTTTGATGCGCGGGAGCAGGTGCCGAAGTTTTGCTTTTTGCAGATGACACGGTTGGAATTTCCTCGTTCATAGTGTTCCATTCCCCGCAACCGGGGCACTTGCCATACCACTTAGCGCTTTCAAAGCCGCATTCACTGCAAACATAAACAGATTTTAATTTAGCCATTTTAATTCACATAGCCTTTCCAGCCACAAATAGTATTTTAAATCACAATAACCCTTTCTGTGGCCGGACAAGGCGTTATGTGAATTTAGCCATCTCAAAATTATGCCATAGGCAAATTTTGAGGCATATAAACGAATTAGTGTGATTTTTCACACTAATTATCCTCAGTTAAATATTTATTTATTCCCAACAAAATTACATATGAGAGCTGCTTTTGATAGTCGTCAGACTTCAGCTTTGAATTTTCATCAGGATTGCTCATAAAGCCGCATTCAACCATCACAGAAGGAACAGACGCTTTATAAAGTATATAATAGCTGCTGTCTGAAACCTTATTAAGCCTCTTGTTATCCGGCTGAAGAAACTGTTTTGAAATATCAAGAATATTATCGGCAAGAATTTCGCTCGTTTTTTCGTTCGGTGTGTACCAAACCTGAAGACCCCATTCGGACGAGTCTTCAAAATGATTCTGATGAATGGAAACAAGCATTGAATTATCTACGCCGTTCACAAAATCAAGGCGGTTATATAAGTCAGAACGGTTTCTGTTGGTTCCGTTCGGGTAATACTCCGTATCGTCGTCTCTTATTGTGCAGCAGTCAATTCCGCTTACCCTAAGAAAATCATACAAATTTAAAACTATTCCGAGATTTATATCCTTTTCAAGCGTGCCGTCAGCCGCAATCGTGCCGGAATCCTTGCCGCCATGCCCCGCGTCAAGTACAACAATTCTGCTGCTTTTAACTATTCCCGAATTAACAGGAAGATTTTTTTCGCAAAAAGTATTTATTCCAAGGCAGGAAGCGAATGTAAAAACAAAAACTATAAATATTATCAGACCTTTTTTCATTAAAATCACCAATAATATTTATGATATGATTATATAATATATTGCCGTGAGCCGCAATAAAATATTGCAAAAAACTTATATAAGGGTTATAATTTACTCAGTTGATTATTTAAGGTGAAATTATGAAAATTGTTGTTTTAGACTCATACACAACAAATCCCGGAGATCTTAGCTGGGATTTTTTAAACAAATACGCAGATGAAGTTGTAATTTATCCTCGAACCGAGCCAAGCAAGGTTGTTTCACGTTCAAAAGGAGCGGACATACTGATAGTGAACAAAACCGTTATCGGTGAAAAAGAGCTTGACGCGCTCGCTCCCGAACTTAAATATATCGGTTTGCAGTCAACAGGTTATAATGTTATTAATTTGCCCGCCGCCGCAAAGCATAAAGTGACCGTGTGCAATATTCCCGCATACTCAACAAATGCCGTTGCTCAGGAGGTTTTCGCATTTATACTTCATT
>CANRMJ010000018.1 GCA_947631705.1 uncultured Clostridia bacterium | reverse complement strand
CATTTCCTATGACCTTGTGGGAATACTCCCCATGTCTTTACTGGAAAGCCTGCAAAACGGAGAAACGGCATAGCCCGAAAGCTACGCCGTTTCCCGAAAACAATCTTATGCTGTTTTATGAGTGCCGCTCTGACGGTTACTGCTTTATAATCGATCCGATCGACGGCACAACAAATTTTATAAAGGGCTATCAACACAGTGCCATTTCCGTTGGGCTCGCAAAAGACAAGGAGCTTATTATGGGCGCAGTGCTTGACCCCGACCTTGATAATATGTATTACGCGGAAAAGGGAAAGGGTGCATTTTTAAACGGCAAAAAAATACATGTATCCAACTGCGATTTGCAGCACAGTCTTGTGCTTTTCGGCACCTGTCCGTATGAGCACGAGCTTGCCAAAAAAACATTTCAGCTTACCGAAAAGGTCTTTTATAACTGCATAGAAATAAGGCGTTCGGGCTCAGCAGCGCTTGATATATGCTGCGTTGCGGCGGGCAAGGCAGATTTGTTTTATGAAATGATACTTCGCCCGTGGGATTTTGCCGGCGCAACGGTGATTCTGAAAGAGGCGGGCGGCATATGCCAAACGCTCAACAAGGAGGATATAGACTGCTCGCTTGTTCGCTCATATATGTGTTCAAACGGAGTAAACACCGAGGAATTCTTTAATATCGCAAATGAAATATTACAGCTTTAATCAATATCTGCGCAGCACTTTCGGCTGCAAGGTATATAAAATCAGCATAAACGCAGGCTTTACTTGCCCTAACAGAGACGGCACGCTCGGCACCGAAGGTTGCATTTTCTGTTCAAAGGGCGGCAGCGGGGATTTTGCCGAAAGCCCTGCCCTTTCCGTAACTCAGCAGATAGAAAGCGGCAAGGAACGAGTTAAAAACAAAATAAAAAACGGAAAATATATAGCCTATTTTCAGGCGTTTACAAACACATACGCGCCAACGGAAGTTTTGCGCTCAAAATTCTTTGAAGCGGCGTCACACCCGGACATCGCAGCCGTTTCGGTGGCAACACGCCCCGATTGTTTGCCCGACGAAGTAATAAGCCTGCTTGCAGAACTGAACGCGTTAAAGCCTGTTTTTGTTGAGCTCGGACTTCAAACTATTCATAAAAAAACAGCCGATTATATCCGCAGGGGCTATGCGCTTGAGACTTACGACGATGCTGTTAAAAGGCTTAAAAATGCAGGGTTAAACACGGTTGTTCATATAATAATAGGACTTCCCGGAGAAACAAAAAAGGATATGCTTGAATCTGTTGAATATGTGTGCAAAAGCGGGATAGACGGAATTAAACTTCAGCTTTTGCACGTTTTAAAAGGCACCGATCTTGAAAAGGAATATCTATGCGGAAAATTCAGCGTGCTTTCAATAGACGAATATATTGATATAATTAAATCGTGTGTTGAAATAATTCCGAATAACATAGTAATTCACCGCCTTACGGGCGACGGCGCAAAAAAGGATTTGATAGCGCCGCTCTGGAGCGCAGACAAAAAGAACGTGCTGAACAAAATCAACAAAGCCCTAAGCGAAGAATAAATTAATATTTATCAAACACTATATGCCAAACAGAACAAACCGCCCCGAACCTTTTGGTTCGGGGCGGTTTGTGCCGATATGAGAATTAAAAACGCTTATGTTCCCCACGGTACATCGGTATCGGGTTCGCTTGTGGTGACAACATCAACTGTTTTGAATTCCTCAATTTCCGTGATTGGTTTTGCGTATTTTTCTTTCATTTTTATGACCATTCCTTTCCGCTGCGCTACAAGGCACCAAAGGGGATGAAACACAGGTACCACTAACACAGCATTCTGTAATTTGTTATAATGTACTTGAGGAAGCAGGTACACTACAGAGCACGTGGAGGTGAGTAGGCTCAGCCTCGCGCTGGACTGAATTTTTATGTGTGCCGGACGTTCTTTCAAGCACCAATGAGTAGGGCTTTGTACCCTGTAACCTTATCTTTGGAGAGACGGACTACTTCAATCTTTCGGTGAGCGCCCAGTCCCTGCCTGCTTCCTCAAATACTACTTTGAGGGGATGCGTTATGCTCAAAATTGTTTACCCTATCTGTTGTGGGATGGATGTCCACAAGTCCTTTGTTGTTGCCTGTATTGCCTCCACAAATGAGCAGGGAGTGACCACCTACAAGAACAAGCGGTTCTCCACCTTTACGAGGGATTTGCGGCGGTGTGCAGCTTGGCTGGCCGAAAGCAACTGCAAAGATGTGTGTATGGAATCTACCGGAAAGTATTGGATTCCTATTTACAACATCTTGGAACCCACCTGCAATATCGTTCTTGCTCACCCCAAGTATGTGAAAGCGATTCGTGGCAAGAAGACTGACAAGAAAGATGCCAAATGGATCGCGGACATCTTCAAGCACGATCTTGTCTCCGGGAGCTTTATCCCTCCGGCGGACATTCGCCAGCTTCGGGATCTGGTGCGCTACCGCTGGAAACTTACAAACTTCACTACCGGTGAAAAGAACCGTGCTCAGAACTGCCTTACCGTCTCCAACATCAAACTGGACGACGTGTTCTCAGATGTGTTTGGCAAGGCAGCGACCGCAATCACCACGCGCTTGTTGGAAAATCCGTCGGAAAAGATTACCGACGTCTCGGGTTTCCGCACAAAGGGTATGAAGGCGACCGACGAGGAAGTCCTGGCCGCTGTGGACGGAGAAATGTGTGTTGAACAGGCTGAAAAGCTCCGCATCATCCGTTCTCACATGGACAGTCTCGATCTCTGCAAAGCCAATCTGGAATCTTTGATTCTTTCCGTTGCGGAGAAATATCTCCCGCAGCTCAACCTTGTTATGACGGTGCCGGGTATCCAATCCTTTGCCGCAATCGGCGTCATCTCCGAAATCGGAGTGGATATGTCCGTGTTCCCGACCTCCAAGCATCTTTGCTCCTGGGCCGGTCTTACGCCGCAGAACAACGAAAGTGCCGGAAAGAAGAAAACTACCAGAATCGGCAGAGCTGGCGCTTATATCAAGCCTTTGCTCGTTCAGTGCGCCTTGTGCGCAATTCGCAAGAAAAGCAATCCGGAAATCCGCAGACGCTATGAGAACCTAAAAAAGCGCAGGGGTCACAAAAAAGCTATCATTGCCATTGCAAGAATGCTGTTGACCGCTATCTACAACATCCTCAAGAAGAATGAACCCTACAATCCCGAGCTTTATGCTCACATTAACACTCCACCGAAGCATAGAGCGGTTTCCGTGGAGGAGGCCATCTTCATTTTACAAAGGCAAGGCTATCTCGTGACACCCAGCGCCACGTAGATTATACCACGTCTTTTTTGTTTTGAAAAGCCCTATTTTTGAGGGCTCGGTTTTGTGCGCCCTTTTTCGGAATGGTGCTCAAATTACAATGTTTCAACCTTCACACCCCCCTTTTCAAGCAAATTTTTATGAATTAATTAAATACTACATTTTCATAACTATATTAAAGTATTAAAAACAATTAAAGCAATATATAAACGAAACTGCATTATTTTTATTACGAAACTGCACATTTTAGTTTTAAAATATCGTTTTTTTTGATATTTATTCAACCGAAATTGCAAAACAGATATATTTTTTTGACATTTTTGGTAAATATAAAACTATGCTATAAACACATAGGAAAGAAATCTACCTGAGTTTAAAACTCAGGTAGAAAAATTTATTTATATAGTTACTCAGTTACTTCTTCATCTGCAAGGACAGAAATCGTTTCCTCCGGCTTTTCAATCAGTTCCTTCATAGAAAGACTGACGCGTTTTCTGTCAAAATCAATTTCCGTGATTCTTGCTTTAACTTCGTCGCCGATACTGAGAACATCCGACGGAGCCTTAACACGGTCGTAACTGATTTCACTGATATGGATAAGACCGTCTATTCCGGGAATGATATTTGCAAATGCGCCGAATGTTGCAAGACCAACAATCTTAGCACTAACATCTGTGCCCACAGGATAATCTCTTTTAAGGATTTCCCACGGATTATCTTCAATCTTTTTAAAACCGAGTGAAATTTTCTTAGTTTCATTGTCGAGTGCTTTGACGGTAACCTCAACCTGATCGCCTACATTTACAACCTCCGACGGATGCTTTATACGCGTCCAAGAAAGTTCGCTTATGTGGATCATACCGTCTATGCCGCCGATATCAACGAAAGCGCCGTAGCTTGTGAGAGATTTAACGGTGCCGGTAAGAACCATTCCCTCTTCAAGCCTGTTCCAAGCCGCCTCGCGGGCTGCCTTCTTTTCCTCATTAAGAACTGTTCTTATAGAGCCCACAGCTCTTCTTCTTGACGTGTTCAAATCAATAATCTTGAAACGAACCGTTGCGTCTTTAAGCACACTTAAATCCTGATTGCGGGGAACGCCTGTGAGTGATGCGGGAATAAATACACGCGTTCCTTTAACATTTACGAGCACGCCGCCGCGGATAACCGCAACAACAGGACCTTCGAGAATTTCATCGTTTTCTTTGGCAGAAACGATTTCATCCCAGCCCTTGAATGCGTCTGTTAATTTTTTAGAGAGTTTAAGCACACCGTCTTGATCATCAGTTTTCATAATGATAAGGTCAAGCTCATCGCCTACGGAAACAACATCCTCGCACTTTTCAAACGGTTCGGATGAAAGATCCTCTGCTGCAATAACGCCTGTCTGCTTTCTGCCGGGAACGTCTACAAAAACCTCTGTGGGTGTGATATTTACAACAATTCCCTTAACGATTTTACTTGTGTCATCATCGCTGAATGACTTTTCGAGCATCTCTGCGAAGGTTGCCTCACCATCAGCAGATGCATCGACAGCAGCCGTTTCGGCTTTATCAGCGATTTCTGCTGTCTCAGCAACTTCCTCAGTTGCCTCAACTTCCTTTTCTTTAATTTCTTCGGACATGGTTTTGAGTACCTCCTTGATAATAACCGCGGGCGTTGACGCCCCTGCCGTAACACCGACAATTTTGTAAGGTGAAAAATCAAATTTGGAAAGCTCCGCCGCTGTTTCAATCAGAAAAGTGGGCGTATTTTCGGCACATACATCTCTCAGCTTACAAGTATTTGAAGAATGGCGACCTCCCACAACTATCATCGCATCACATTCTTTTGATAAAGACCGCGCCTCTTCCTGCCGTTGTGATGTGGCACTACATATTGTATCAAATATTTCACAATTTGTATATACTTTTTTTAAATTTTTTTTACATTTTTTCCATTCTTTGAGGCTGAATGTGGTTTGCGAAACGCAAATCACCTTATCATCGGCGGCAATTTTTTCTCTCTTGATGATTTTATTGAGCTCTTCCTCATTTTTAAAAACGTAACTTCTGCCGCCGCAAAACGAACGAATCCCCATAACCTCGGGGTGGTTTTCGTCGCCCGCGATAAGAGTAACCGCGTCTTTTCCCTGTTCACTGACGATTTTATGAATTTTCAAAACAAAAGGGCAGGTGGCGTTTATATAAGGTATTTTCCTTTTTTCGATATCATTTATAACTGATTTCTCAACGCCGTGAGTTCGCACAACAATTTTATATCCGTCTTCACATTCCGCGGGAGTTTCTATAGTTTTAACCCCTCCGGCGCTCAAATCATCCACAAGCTGTTTATTGTGAATAATCGGTCCGAGGGTGCATACCTTTTCACCCTTTTCAAGAAGTCCGTATACAAGATTTACCGCTCTGTTAACTCCAAAGCAGAAACCTGCCGTTTCAGCGAGCCTGATTTCCATTTTTTTCGCTCTCCCAAAGCTCAAGAATGCTGTCCATAACCATATTGGCGGCTCTTTTAATATCTCCAACCTCTGTTTTTTCCTTATCAAGACCCAAGTCGGAGAGTGAAAGAATTTTCCCGTAGGAAACGGTGACCCTCTTGCCTGCTTTAATCTTTCCGTTACAGCAAATCGCAACAGGAAGAACGGAGGCTCCCGTTGCCTTTGCGATTATCGCAACTCCCGATTTTGCTTTTTGAGGAACGCCGTCTTTATCTTTAACTCTCTTCCCCTCGGGGCAGATTGCCATAACGTGACCCTCTCTGATAATCTTTTCGCCGTATTCAATCGCAGAAGTATCGCCCTTGCCACGCTTAACGGGAAATCCGTAAAGATGCTCGATAACCCAGCCCACAACAGGGTTTTTAAAAAGCTCAACCTTTGCCATAAAATGCAGCGGAGGAACATTTTTAGGAATCGCCACAAAAACAGGGTCAAAAGCACATGTGTGATTAATTGCAACTATGTATCTTTGACTTGTGTCCTTCGGTACGTTTTCAAGTCCCTTAAATCGCAGCTTATAGAGCATTTTGAAAAAAGGGCCGAACACTTTTTTTACAAAGCCATAAAACCTGTAATGCTTAACTACGGAGTAATCAAATTCTTTCATCACATTCACCTTTAATAATATTTATTATCATTTCAACGCTTTCATCAAAGCTTTTTTCCGTTGTGTCTGCCATAATTGAATCCTCACAAGGTCTCATCGGCGCAATTTCGCGGTTTGCGTCTTGATAATCGCGCTTATTAACATCGGCAAGGACTTCATCAAACGTAACATTTTCGCCCTTTTCAGCAAGCTCCTTATATCTTCTCTCCGCTCTGCATTCGGGCGACGCGGTGAGAAAAATTTTAACGTCCGCGTTCGGCAAAACAACTGTGCCTATATCTCGTCCGTCCATAATAACGCAATTTGCAGCGGCAATTTCCCTTTGCAAACCAAGAAGAAACTCGCGCACTTCGGGAATTGAGGAAACCTTTGACGCACCCATTGAAATTTCAGGGGTGCGAATCAAAGACGAAACGTCTTTTCCGTTTAAAACAACACATTGCTCTCCGCTTTCGTTAAACTGCAATTTAACAGAAGTGTTTTCAAGCATTTTAACAATTCCGTTTTTATCGTCTATTACATTATTGCGAACGGCGTTTAGCGCAATTGCTCTGTAAAGAGCGCCTGTGTCCACATAAATAAATCCAAGTTTTTTTGACACGGCTTTCGCTATTGAGCTTTTGCCCGCGCCCGCAGGACCGTCTATTGCAACATTAATCATACTATATAATTCCTCTCACTCAACAATATTTTACATACTCTTACCGCATAAAACTCCCGTGGAAAATGCGATTTGCAGATTAAATCCGCCCGTGTAAGCATCTACGTCTATAATCTCGCCTGCAAAATAGAGATTGTCAACGAGCTTTGATTTCATCGTTTTAGGTTCAATTTCATTAACGCTTACTCCGCCTCCCGTAACGATAGCGGCGTCAATATCATAAAAATCAGTTATTCTAATCTTAAAATTCTTTATCAGTCTGCCAAGCTTGAGACGAGATTCTCTGTTGATTTCATTAACTTTTAAATCGGGCTCTATGCCGCTGCGCGAAATTATTACGGGAATCAGCTTTTTTGGGAGCAAAGCATTAAGTGAATTTGCAAAATTTTTATTACAGTTTTCACTAAAATCCCGCAAAATTCTTTTATCAAGCGTCTTATCATCAAGAGCGGGCTTTAAATCCACCAAAACGGAATATTCACCGCCGTTAAAATCCTTTATATTACTTGATGCGGAAAGAATAACGGGACCGCTGATTCCGAAGTGAGTAAAAAGCATTTCACCGAAATCAGTATACACGGTTTTTCCGTCTTTTTGCAATCTTATTGAAACATTTTTAAGACTTAATCCTTGCAAGTCTTGAATAAAATCGTCGGAACTTACGAGCGCCGATAGGCAGGGTCTTGGTTTTTGAATCGTATGACCGAGCGATTTTGCGAGAGCGTATCCGTTACCGTCGGAGCCGGTTGCCGGATAGCTTTTTCCGCCTGTGCAAATTGCCGCGCAGTCGCACGGTATCTTTGTTCCGTTTTCAAGCACCACGGCTTTTATCATTCCGTTTTCGGTTTCAAAAGCAACCGCCCGATTATAGATAAATTTAACTCCGCTGTTTCGAGCGTTCCTTATAAGCGCGTCCGCAACGTCGGCGGCGCGATCCGAAACGGGAAAAACTCTGCCGCCCCGTTCGATTTTTGTGTCAACACCCAAAGCATTAAAAAAAGTAATTGTATCGTACGGCATAAAATTTGAAAACGCGGAATAGAGAAATCTCGGATTCGTTACAACGTTTGAAATAAGCTCGTCCAAATCAAAGCAGGCGTTTGTTAAATTGCATCTGCCCTTCCCCGTTATGCGAACTTTCAACGCGCACCTCGGCATTTTCTCTATAACAACAACGTCGTTTCCGTTTTTCGCGCTTTGTGCGGCAGCCATCAATCCTGACGCGCCGCCGCCGATTACAACAATCTTTTTCATTGAATCCTCAATAATATAATTTAGTATCAAATATTAATTATAATTTAATCCGATAGTGTTGTCAATTCCTCTGACGCAAGCTCCCACTCATTATATAACGCGTCTTTTTTCTCGTTCGTCAACCGCAGTTCCTCGCTGATTTTCGCAAACTGTTCATATGGAGGATTGCAATTAAGTTCATTTTCAAGCTCAGCTGTTTGCTTTTCAAATTCCGCTATCTGCTCTTCAAGTCTTGAAACGCGCGTTTTTAGCTTGCGTAATCTGCTTGCTCTTTCTTTTTTCAGCTTGTAATCGTTTAACTTTTCCTCCGGCTTGTTTTTAACCTTATCGCCCGCTAAAACAACTTTGCGCTCGGCATAATAATCATAATTACCCTGATATTCGCAAACACCGTTTGGTGTGAGTTCTATTATTGATGTGGCGAGTTTATTGATAAAATACCTGTCATGCGAAACAATAAGCAGGGTTCCGCTGTAATTCAGCAGCATTTTCTCAAGCTCTTCCCTTGAAAAAGCGTCAAGATGATTTGTGGGCTCATCAAGCAGAAGAAAATTATATCTGCCGAGCATCAGCTTTAGAAGAGCGATCCTCGCCCTCTCCCCTCCTGAGCAATTTTGGAGCTTTCTGAACACCTCATCTCCTCTGAACAAAAAAGCCGCAAGGGCGTTTCTTATTTTAGTTTCGGTTAGCTGAGGAAAATCGGACCATACCTCGTCAATAGCCGTTTTGCTTAAATCAAGCCCCTCCTGAATCTGGTCAAAATAACCCGTAAAGAGATTAACTCCGAATTTAAAACTGCCGCTGTCTGCACTGTAATTCTTCATAAGAATTTTCAAAAGCGTTGTTTTTCCGCAGCCGTTATCACCGAGCAAAAATACACGCTGCCCCCTTTTTATCTTGAATGACACGTTTTCAAATATTCTTTTTCCCGAAAAGGATTTTGAAAGATTGCTTACCTCAAGCACATCTTCTCCTGAAACGCACTTTGGCGTGAAATCGAAACTGATTCTTCGCGCCGTTGGATCGGGAGGCACAAGTTGAGCTTTAATCCTTTCTATAACCTTCTGTTTACTCTCGGCTGTTTTTATATTCTTTTCTCTGTTCCAGCGCCGCTGCTGAGCTATGATGCCCTCCAGACGTTCAATTTCTTTTATATCGTTTTCATATTTTTCGGCAACCGCTTTTTGCTCCGCCTCTTTTTTTGCAATGAATTCAGAGTAATTGCCTTTATACGAACGCAGACGTTTGTTTTCTATTTCAAAAGTTTTGCTTGTAATTTTGTTCAAAAAATATCTGTCGTGAGAAACAATGATAAACGCACCCGAAAAAGCGCCGAGAAAGCTTTCAAGCCATTCAACTGCGCTAACGTCAAGATGATTGGTGGGCTCGTCCAAAAGCAGAAGATCCGCGCCGGAAAGCAACAGCTTTGCAAGAATCAGCTTAGACTTCTGCCCTCCCGATAACTTTGAGGTTTTTAAAGCGAAATCGCTTTCGTCAAAACCCAATCCGATAAGGCTTGAACGCGTAAGACTTTTATATGTCAGCCCTCCGTTTTGATTAAATTTGTTTGTCAGATAATCCTGCCTTGCAATAAGCTGAGAAGTTGGATTTTCGGTGAGTTCTCGTGAAATCTTTTCAAGCTCATTTTCAATTTGAATCAAATCGTCAAATACGGAAATAAGTTCTTCATAAACCGTTTTGTTGTCTGAACAGGCATGCTGTTCCATATAGCCGAGTTTAACGTTTTTACCTATAAAGCACGCGCCGTCGTCAGGGGCATAGTCGCCCTTGATGATTTTCAGAAGTGATGTTTTGCCGGTTCCGTTTGCGCCAACAAGACCGATTTTGTCTTTTTCATAAACATCAAACGAAATATTTTGAAACAAAAGATTATCTCCGAAAGAAAGCGTTAAATTTTGCGCACTGATTACAGACATATGCAATACCTCTCTACTGATGATATTTTACACTATTACGTCTTGAATGTGAAGAAAAAATTTGTTATATTAATTAAAAGCTGTAAACAACAGAATCATTTTAATCAATTTAATGAAAGGCAGTGTTGTCTGAGATGGAGATTTTAAAGCTTAAACCTGTTTTTAAGGATTACATATGGGGCGGCACAAAACTGCGCGACGATTTCGGACTTGAATGCGAAACGGAACCGATTGCGGAAGGCTGGATGCTTTCCTGCCACAAAGACGGAAAAAGTATTGTTTCAGGAGGAAAATACGACGGTCTTTCTCTTGAGGAGGTAATAAACAGAAACGGCAGAATTAATATGCTTGGCGAAAAATCAACGTCTTTTCCGTATTTCCCGATACTTATAAAGCTAATCGACGCCAAAGACAATCTTTCCATTCAAGTGCATCCCGACAACGATTATGCCGCGCGGGTGGAACACGAATTCGGAAAAACGGAAATATGGTATGTGCTTGACGCCGCACAGGGCGCTCAACTCATTTACGGCTTTAAGAAAAAAATTTCCTCCGGCGATTTTAAAGCCGCAATTGAAAATAATACTCTTATGGACGTTTTAAACGTTGTTGATGTTAAAAAAGGCGATTTGTTTTTTATTGAGGCTGGCACCGTTCACGCAATCGGCAAAGGAGCGCTTATTGCCGAAATTCAGCAAAACAGCAATTCCACCTATCGCGTTTACGATTACGGCAGATTGGGTAAGGACGGAAAGCCGAGAGAACTTCATATAAAAAAAGCGGTAGATGTTTCAAAAACAGAGCCGCCTAAATATGATACAAAACCTTTTGAAGAAGAGAAAGAAGTTCGCGGAGGAATATCACAGCTTTTAACAAAATGCGATTTATTTACGGTTTACAGATATAAAATAAATAATAAAATGGAATTTATTTCCGATTCGGAAAGCTTTAACCATATTCTTGTTACATACGGTAACGGAAAAATAAACGGCACGCCTCTTAAAAAGGGCGACAGTTTCTTTGTTCCCGCAAATTTCGGCAAATACGAAATCAGCGGAAATGCCGAAATTATTTTAACAAGCATATAAATTTTTTTGAACGTATAAAAGTCGTTAGTATTGGGAAACATACTAACGACTTTATTATTTGGAGATGATTATATGACTGTTGTGAACAGAATTGCTTTAATTCTAAACATTATCGGCGGCATCAACTGGGGTCTTATCGGCCTTTTCCAGTTTGACCTTGTTGCCTGGATCTGTGGAGGGCAGGATTCGGTTTTGGCAAGAATAATTTACAGCCTTGTAGGTCTTGCGGCAATCTGGTGCATAAGCCTCCTGTTCAGACACGACTCTGTGGTTAAGGAATAATAAAGCGGCAGGGCTGCCTGTCTAAGCAACGGAGAGTTGAACAAAATAGCCTGAAATATTTGAGAAGTTATACCTATTGTTAAAAAGCAACGAGGTTCAGACTTGATATGAGCAGGTTAGATTTTTATTATTGTTCAACTCTCCGTTGCATACATAAATCATACGTATTCTCTCATCATTTCCAAACGAATCTTTTCTATAATCCGTTTTTCAAGGCGTGAAATATAGCTCTGCGAAATTCCCATCAAATCAGCAAGCTGTTTTTGCGTATGCTCTGTTTCTCCCATAATGCCAAAACGTTTTTTCATAAGCTCCTTTTCTTTTTCGGGCAGGGAACTTACTATTTTTAACAGCAGCTTTTTTTCATCGCTGTATTCAATATCCACCGATATTTCGTCCGGCTCACTTCCGAGAACGTCGCGAAGAGTAAGCTCATTTCCGTCCCAGTCAATGCTCAGCGGCTCGTCAAAACTGAGCTCGTGCTTTGCGTTATTAACTTTGCGCAGGTGCATTAATATTTCATTTTCAATACATCTTGACGCATAAGTGGCAAATTTAATGTTTTTATCGGGATTAAAGGTTTTAACCGCCTTCATAAGTCCTATAGTTCCTATTGAAACCATATCCTCGGTAGAGGTCACTGAGCCGTCAAATTTTTTTGCAATATAAACCACAAGCCGCAGATTGTGAGTAATAAGCAGTTCTCGGTGCCTGTTTTCACCGGCACGCAGTTCATTCATCACCGTTTCCTCCTCCTCTTTTGTCAGCGGCGGAGGCAGTGTTTCAGGTCCGTTTATGTAAAAACATTCTTTTTTTAACAGTCTTAAAAGCAATTGTTTGATTTTATTAAACATAATACACCTCAGATATTAAGAATTTTCGGATTTAAAATGCCCTGATACTCCCCTTTTTTTACTTTATCGCTTAGCGCTATGTAAACGTTTTCAACAGTAGCGTTTCCTGTTGAAGAGCTTATTTCCACTCTGTCGGGTTTAAATGCAAAAAGCACCCCCTCTCCTCCGATAGTATTAAAAGGCACAAGCCTGCGGCAGTCGATACCGTCGAAAAGTTCGTTTTGCGCAATTATTACAGGATAATCGGAAAACGGTTCTTTCAGGTTATTGCCGCTGTCGGCAAAAGCGAAAAAGCGAATTCTTCTTTCATTTTTAAAAACAGTTACGCTGTATAATTCTTTTGCGGCTGTTTTACCGTTATATATTCTTATAATTAAAGCAGACAAAATATAGGCTATAAACGCGGAAATCAAAAGTGCCCGTGCAGACACGTTAAAATAAACGGTTGAATTGTTTATTATAATACCCTTTGGTTTGAATATAAGCCAAAAGCCCACCATCACCCCAACGAAAATGAAATTAACGAAAAAGAAAATCACCACTTCTTTTATGTAAGATTTAAATGTTTTAAATTTAAAGGCGGTAATAACAATAATACAGGCAGCAGCGAGTTTACCTATAAATGACGCCGCAAAATTCAGGTTTTGCCAAAGAATTACAAGTGAATAAAGTCCTCCGATAAATGACGCAAGCACGCATCTTCCGAGTTTATCGTCTCTTTTTGACAGCTTTGCTGTTACAAGCAGCAGAAAAAATGTTATAAAAAAATTTACGATGAAAAGCACATCTACGTAAATTACGGTCATAAGCATCACCACTTGATTGATTATACAATAAAGAAAACAAATAATATGTCAAAACAGAAAAATAATTCGTTTGTAACAAAACTGTTTTTTTAGGAAGTAATATAATGAAAGGAGGAATTTTTCTGTCCGAAATTACAGTCATTATGTGTTATCGGTGCAAGATGCGCGGCTTTTCCGCAAATATAAATATATCCGCTTAAAAAGTATGCAATTAATTTCGGATGCACGCAAAAGCAAATACATATATGCTTTTACCGCTCGTTTTTGTTTATAAATATACATATATTTATTCAGGGCGGAGCAAAAACGGCGGAAGTGCAAACAATAAAATATACGGGGCTTTCTCATAAAAAGAGAAAGCCCCGTAATATTGAAGTAAGTCAATCGCCGGATGTATTAATATAAACTTTTATTTTATAACAGTAACATCTATGGCATCTCCGATAACTGTTGTTTTGCTGTCAACAATAGTATACGGACAAATTTTAAAATCAAAAGAACCCGTTTTAAGCGTAGACTTTGTCGGCGTTTTTGAAATCGTTACAGATGAATTATCAGCGCCGCGAAGAGTTTTTACAAGCTCATATTCTCCTGTTCTATCACTCAGCATATACACTTTATAGCCGGAAACATCGGATTGCGGATTCCATTTTAGCTTAACGGAAGTTCCTTTGGTTGACTCAATATCAACATATGAAACATTTTTAGGCTTAATTTCAAATGTGAGCGTTCTTGTTTCGGAAAAACTGCTGCCGATGCCTTTAACCGTAACGTAAGCTATTCCCGGCTTTACGTTTGAGGAATAAGATAATTCGTAATCTATTCCCTCTTTCAGTATTTTGCCGCGGAATTTAACGGTAACCTTTGGCATAATCTCCGAGCCTGTTTCCGTAAACGTTGTTGAGTTTAAAGTGACAAGGCAGTCATTGATATCATTTGTAAGCATCGGAATTTCTTCCGTAACGGTAATCTCATTGCAGACATCGCAAACCTTATGACGCTGACCGGGAGTCGTGTATGTTGGCTCTTTATCTACAATCCAGTCGCCCTCATGGTGTCCCGTAGGTTCAACAAAGCCTCGTTTGAATCTCTCCCCGCAATAGGTGCACACATATTCCGTATACCCCTCCTCTGTGCAGGTGGGCGGAACTATATCGTAAACAGCCGCGTAAATGTGACTGCACTCTCCATCTGCAACAAGGTTGATATGGTTATTATAGGCATACTGATAAGCCGCAGTGTTTGCGGGAGTATAGATAACAAAATCAGTATAGAGCTTATATTCATCCGTTTCATCAACATAATAATATCCGAGCGCATGATTACCTATGGAATTAACATTATTGCCTATGCGCATACTTTTAAGCGATTCGCAATTCAAAAACGCACACTCTCCGATATTTGAAACGCCGGAACCGATAGTTACGGAGTTAAGAGCAGAGCAATCCGAAAATGCATAGGAGCGAATATCCGTAAGGTTTGTTCCCATGTTTACGCTTTCCAGATTTTTCGCGCCGTAAAAAGCGTATGAAACAACTGCAATTACATCATCGGGAATTGTAAAGGACTTGTCGTTTTTAGCAGCGGGATACGCAATCAGTTCCGTTTTATTATTGTTGTTTGAAAGCCCATAGAGAACGCCTGAAACGCTTGTATAGTTTGTGTTTTCCTCATCAACGCTTATATTCATAAGTCTGCCGCAATTTCTGAAAACGGCAAGACCTATATTTTGAACGCTTTTGGGAATTGATACAAAAACAAGATTTGAACAGCCGTTAAAAGCGTTTGAGCCGATCGATTCAAGCATATTGCCAAAAGAAAGATTTGCTATTCTTGTGCAATCCGAAAACGCGCCGGTGCCTATTTCCCTTAAACTGTCTGAAAAATTTATAATGCTCAAATTTGAATTGCCGGAAAAAGCATAGGCGAAAATCGTTTCCACAGTTTCAGGAAGAGAATAAATAAAGCTTGAAGCGTCATTAGGGAAAAGATAAAGCGTTGTTTTTTCCTTGTCAAAAAGAACGCCGTTTTTTGAAGAATAGTTGGCATTATCCTCGTCAACCGAAATTTCCTTTAGAGTATTGTGATTTCTGTTTAAATCAGATACATTTTCAATAACGGTCACTGTTGCGGGAACAGTTATTTTTGTAATATCAACATCGTTGTAAATCGACATATCAACAGAAATAACCTCATATCTGTTTCCGTCTGTTTCTAAAATTGACGGAATATTTATTTCCGTTTCATTACCGCTGTAAGCAGTGACAACCGCTTTACCCTCGGCGGTAAGAGAAAATTCATAATCGCCCGACACAAGCGCTTTCGCTGTTGTTAATCCGAACGGAAAAATTGTTAGGAACATTGCAAATGAAAGCAGCAGGCAAAAAGCTGTTTTAAACTTTTTCATTATTTATCCTCCTTGCCGAATATTTTTTTGAAAAGATTTACTATGCGGTCAATAATCGTTAATTCTTTACTTTCTTCATCTTCAGCGTCTTTCGCAGGCGGCTCGGATATCGGATTTGTTGAAAAAACGAACTGAACGCTGCCGATGTTTACATTTTTTTCACTTGTGTAAGACACGGGAGAAAAATCAGAATGGTCATATTCGGCGGTCATTGAATTAATAGCGTTCTCAACGACCTGCGGTAAATCCTTTGTGCCGTTATAAAGCTGATGCGAGCCTGAATTCAGAGCGTCTATTCCGTCTTTAAGCTGAGAAAAGCCGTCTGCCGCGTCTGAAAGCCCCGCGTCAAACTCAGGATAATTATCGGCAAGTGTTGAAATGCCGTCGGTAAACTGAACTATGCCTGCGTCAAATTCCTTGTAATTATCAGCCAAAAGCTTTAAGCCCTCTTTAAGAAGATTTAACTGTTCTATCATCTCCTGATTTTGCAGCAGCTTATCCGCCTGTTTTGTTAGAGTTTCGATTTCCGTTGAAAGAATTCTCATCGTTGCCGCCATGCTTTCGTTTGACGATTCAAGGGCGGGACCGAGCGCATCAAAGGTTGTTTTAACAGTTTGCGCGGCATAATATGTTTGCACAAGAGTATTCAGTGCGGCTGAGCCAGGGTTATTATTATAAAGTTCAAGTATTTCCTCGTTTGTTACAGTATTGTCAGGAATTGCATCAATAGCAATTTTAAGCGCATTGAGCAGAGCGGTTGACGCAGAATTCATACCCTCCAAAACAGCGGGAACATCTTTAAGGATTTCATTGAGATTGCCGAGTTCATCATACAAATCCTTAATATCCTGAATATCTTCTTCGGTTAACGATTTGCTGATGGTATCCGAAATCAACACAAGAGCCTCTTTGATTTCCTTAGATCCCTGAACAATCGTGTCTGACGCTAAATTGAGCTGTTCAAGACCGTCCATAATCTCTATCGAACCGTCTGTGATAAGCGCCTGTCCGTCTGCAAACTGCGCCGCTCCGTCCTTGAGCATCGCAACGCCGCCGTCAAGCTGAGCGATTCCGTCAGACAGGGTTGAAAACTGTCCTGTCATTTCGCTTGTATCGGGCATATCAATATCCATATTATACGGAACGGCATTTATACTGATTCCCGGCATTGAAAAATTCTGAACGTCTGCCGTAACGGTATTGTCGCTGTCTTTGCCGGGAAGTGCCGTAATGGTAACAAGCTTATCCGTTCCCGAATTTGCAATTGTTGCTCCCTGTGCCTCAATATTGCTGCACTTTGAGGTGGAAAGCGTTACAGACATCTGAAGAATGTAATGGTCGTAAAAAGCCGGATTTATATTAGGAGCCTTGCTGGTTTTAATATTAATTCCGAGCCTGCCGCTCGCACCGCTCAGATTGTCGGCAAGCACTTCATTTCCGTTAAGCGTGTAGGTTATATCTATGTTCCAAGGGAGCTTGGCATAATCAATGTTGCCCTGATAATAAAATTTCCCCTCGTTAGCATATCCTGTTATCGCATCGTTTTTGTATTGAACCGCATCGGTTGTTGTTAAATTTTCAACAGAAGAATAAGTGCCGAAATCAGTGAACGAACCCGCGCTTACAACATCAAGAATATTAACAACATAAGCCTCTATTGCCTCACCGTTGCAGTCAAGAGTTGCATAAACAACTTCATCTTTTGAATCTATAATTGCAGCCTGATTACTTATAACGGCATTGTCTGCGTTATCCTCAACAACATTTTCAGCGTAAATAGGAACGGAAAATGCGGACAGAATAATAACCATGGTTAGAAGCAAACAAAATAATTTACTTGATTTCCTCATTGTTTTTCCCCCTTATAAAAATCGGTTTTCGCGGTTGTTTTTTCCACAATCTTATCAAAAATAATCAGCATTGCCGGCAGGAAAAATACAACAAGCAGCAGAGAAAAAGAAGTTCCCCTTGCAAGCAGATTACCGAGCTGAGTAATAACTCCGTTTGAAGATATAAGGCTTAAACACAATCCGGCTGAAATGAGAATTGACGCAGAAACAAGAATTGAAAAAATATGGTTGTTGAGCGTTAACGAAACAGCGTCTTTCGCAGGCATTGTTTTTCTGTTGCTCAAATAATTATCCGTAAACAGTATCGCATAATCAACCGTGGCGCCAAGCTGCACCGTAGTCATAACAAGATATCCTATGTAACCGAGGGTTGTTCCCGTAAAGTAAGGTATTGCAAGATTTATCCATATTGAAGTTTCAATGGTTAAAATCAGCATAACAGGAAGAGAAAGCGACTTAAATGTCAAAAGGAGTATCAGCCCTATAGCAAGAATATTGATTATGTTTATTCTTGTTGAGTCAGAAGTTACAACGTCTTTTATATCGTATGTGTTCGCACTCTGACCGCACGTCAGAACTTCATCGCCGTAATAATCACGCGCGACGGTTCTGACCTGTTCAACACATTCAAATGCGGAAGCGCTTTCCGCCGGTGTGGCAACATACAGAATTATTCTTGCGTAATGCTCGGAATAAAACTGAGAGGTTATTGAGCTGTCGAGATATCCCGGAGGAATAACATTTCCGACTGTTGTGGCATAAGCCATTATACTTGTTACATATTTGTTTTGAGAAAGCTTGGCGCAAAGTTCTTTTTCCTTTGCAACATCGCCTTTCGGAACAAGCAAAACAAGATTTGTTGATTCCCCGAATTTATCGTTGATTTTTTGAGTATCCGTGGCGCTTCTTGATTCGGTAGACCACCCGCTTGTTCCATATATAAAATCATTGCTGTTTTGCGCAACAAAGCTGGGAACAATAAGAAGAAACACCAAAACGAGCGTTGGTATATTCACCTTGCGCACAATATTTCCGATATGTTTAAACTTGGGAACAAACGACCTGTGCTGCGTTTTGTCAAGCACTTTTAGAGTGCAGAGCGTGAGGCACGGCATAAACACAACAACGCATATGAAGCTGATAACAATACCCTTCACAAGGTTGATACCGAGATCAAAGCCAATCTTAAAATTCATAAAGGTAAGCGCCAAAAAGCCGAACGCCGTTGTTGATGCGCTCGCAATAATAGATTTAAACGCAACCTTCATTGCTTTTTTCATTGCGGTTTCATTATCTTTTTCTGTTTCTCTGAAACTCTCAAAACGGTGAAGCAAGAAAATTGCATAATCAAGGCTCACCGCCATTTGAAGTATCGGGCTGATAGAATAAGTTATGTATGATACATCATCAAAAATAATATTTGTGCCCATATTTATAAGCACGGAAAGACCAATAGCGGTAAGATATAAAACCGGCTCAAACCAATGCGTTGTGGATAATACAAGAATAAGAATAAGCACAGGCACAAGGCAAGCGATTGATTTCACTGATTCGGCAACAGACATTTCCTGGCTTTGCGCGGAATCCACAGCGTCGCCTGAAAGGCTGTTTTCATCTCCGATAATATCAAGTATTTCGTGAACAGCCTCAACCTCTTTTCCGCCTTCAACCGCAATTTGAATAAGGGCAGTATTATCAAGGTAATATCCTGAAACAAGGTTTTTGTCCAAAAACTGCAAAGGCGTTTTTAAATCGCAAACGTCATCAAGCCACATAACAAGCTCAACACCGTCAACGGCAGCGATTTTCTGTTTGTATTCAAGTGCCTCGTTTACAGAAACGTTTTTTATCATCGCTTTTGCATTCGGAACTGTTTGAACAAATTCAGCTTCCATATTTGAAAGTGCTTTTGTAGATACCGCGTCATCGGGTAGATAATCCACCATATTGTAATTAACGCTTACAAAAGGAATACAGATTGTTGCCAAAACAGCGGCGATAACAAAAACAATAACAACTGTTTTTTTCTTTTTTAGGAGTTTATCAATTAATCTGTTCAAAATCATTCTCCGAGTTTATAAAAATTTAATAATTTGTATAGCTATAATACTATATATAAGTTGCCGTGTCAATAATAATTCGACAAAAATAATACAAATAATTATATTGAATAATACAGGTAGTATTCTAAATATTACATCATTAAATATACAATTTACGCATTAAGTTCGTATAATTAAGTAAAAAAGCGCAATAAAAAGAGCTTTCCCGATACAGGAGAAAGCTCTGTTAATGTTATAAATAAGTATTCACTTTATAATGTCTATCCCGTTAATAACAACGTCATTTACAGGTTTATCGTTTGCACCGCATTTCACTGAGGCAATTGAATCAAGCACATTGCCGCCGTTAATAAGTTTTCCGAAAACCGTGTGGTGAAAATCAAGCCACGGCGTTCCGCCGACCTCCTTATAGATATCTATTACTTTCTGAGGAAATCCATTATCTTTAAGCTGTTCCATCTGATTTAAAAGACTTTGAGAAACATCCGAAGCCTGAACTATAAAAAACTGACTGCCGTTTGTGTTCGGACCTGAATTTGCCATTGAAAGCGCACCGTAGTAATTGCGCGCCTCAACGGAAAACTCGTCTTCAAAGGGTTCTCCGTAAATTGACTCTCCGCCGTATCCTGTACCCGTCGGGTCGCCGCCCTGAATCATAAAATCCTTTATAACACGGTGAAAAATCAGACCGTCATAATATCCGTTTTCGGCGTGGGTTGTGAAGTTTTCAACTGCCTTAGGAGCAAACTCCGAAAAAAGTTCAAACTCCATATCGCCCATATTTGTTTTAATAACAGCTTTAATTTTGCCCATAAATTTTTCACCCATTACAATTTAACCCTTTTGTTTATTTCTTTAATTGTTTTTTCGTCTATTTTAACAACCTTGCGGTCATACGTTAAAATTCCGTTAAGCTCGTCTTCAACATCTGAAACCTGTGTGTATACTGTTGCCGAAAGACCGTCTTTTATTTGAGGAATAATCGTTTTATCAAAGAGCTTTTTATAAGCCCTCGTTAAACTATCCTTGGTTTTATAGACTTTATAGCCGAACAGCTTGTTGTTGAAGGTGTGCCCGTCAACCTTTTGGGAATATCCGCCGAATTCAGACAAAACATATGGTCTTTCGCCCGTTTTAACTTTTATCGGAGTAAAATAAATATGCTTTGAAATGACGTCTGAACGACCGTTATCATGCCAGCCTGAGGCTGAATCAACCGTTCTTGACGGATCGAGCTTTTTCAACATATCGTATGCCTTCGCGGAATCGAATTGACCCCAACCCTCGTTGAAAGGTACCCAAAGCGCAATGCAAGGGCAGTTATAAAGATGCTCCACCATATCGTTTAATTCGCTGTAATATAAATCCCTTTCTTCTCTATCGGTTCTGCTGAAAACTTTATAATTTGAATCATTAAGATTTATGCCCAAAAACGGAATTGCGCCCACTACCGCCATATTGTAGCTGCCGCCTCCGTTTACCATATCCTGCCAAACAAGAATTCCGTTTACATCGCAGTAATGATACCATAAGAGCGGTTCAATTTTAATATGCTTACGCAGCATATTAAAGCCAAGCTCTTTCATTTTTACTATATCGTCCTCCATAGCTTTATTGCTCGGAGGAGTTAAATAGCCGTCGGGATAATAGCCCTGGTCGAGCAGTCCGTTGTGGAAATAAGGCTTATTGTTAAGAAACAGCCTTTTTATTCCGCTGCTGTCTGTTCCAACGGAAAATTTGCGCATACCGAAATAAGATTCAATCACTTCGCCGCATGCGCTGAACTTTACTTTATAAAGAAACGGGCTTTCCGGCGACCACGGCTTAAAATCGGGAATTTTAATATTCCTTTCATTCGTCTGAGCAATAAGCTCGTCACCGTCATAGACAGATGTTAAAACATCGTCCGTTCCGAAAAATTCAAAATGAACCTCTTCATTATCAAAATCGGGAGTTATTTTTACCTTTTGAAGAAATTCCTTTGGCGTGCTTTCAAGCCAAACCGTCTGCCAAATACCGCTCTGCGGAGTATACCAAACGCCTCCGCGCTTGATTTTTTGCTTGCCCCTTGAATATTCCTTAGTATCGGTGTAATCAACAACCGTAACATTGAGCACGTTGCTGCCCTGCTCTATGAAGTCTGTGAGTTCCAGTGTAAAAGGAGTGTAGCCGCCCGTGTGAGAACCAATCTTTTCGCCGTTTAAATATACCGTTGCAATTTGGTCAACAGCGCCGAAATTTATGAAGACCCTGCCCTTGTTAAAATTTTCAGGCAGTTCAAATTCTTTTTGGTAATGCAGAAATTCATCGGGCATCAACATACGGTTAACGCCCGAAAGAGGTGTTTCGGGAGAAAAGGGCACAATAATGCTTTTTGTGAATTTTTCGGGCAAAGCCGCGCTTTTGGTAAACTCGCAGCGCCATTCTCCGTTAAGATTAATATAGCTGTTTCTTTTAAACTGCGGCCGCGGATACTCGCCAAGCGGATTTTCTCTGTTAAGAGTTTCGCCGTACTTTGTAAGCATAATCTACTTCTCCTCGCTAATTATTTTAGAATCTATTATCTGAATACATTTATTGCATATGTCAAGAGCTGCCTTTTTGTGGCTTACTATGATACAGGTAACGTTTTTCATTTCCCTTAGATTCGTTAAAAATTCTTTTTCGGTGTTTTCGTCAAGAGCGGATGTTGCCTCATCAAGCAGCAGCACGGGAGATTTTGAAAGAATTGAACGCGCAATCGCAAGGCGCTGCACCTGACCCTCCGAAAGACCTAAGCCCTTTTCGCCTATAACGGTCTCAATTCCGAGCGGCAGTTCCTCAATAAACTGCTTTGCACATGAAATGCGTATTGCCTCTTCTATTTCTTCTTCCGTAACGTCACTGTTGATAAAGGTAAGATTATCCCTAATTGTGCCTGAAAGCAGCATATTGCCCTGCGGAACATAGGAAAAGAGCTTTCTTGTCTGCTTATCGGCGGGAATTGAACCGCTGTTCAGATTAAGGCTGATTTTTCCTTCATTTACCTTAAACACACCCAAAAGCAGCTTTAAAAGAGTGCTTTTTCCTATACCCGAAATACCTGTTACCGCAACAAAATCTCCTTTGTTAACAGTTAGTGAGGTGTTGTTGAGAATTATATCCCTGTCATATTTAAAAGAAATGTTTTCAAAATTTATAGATTTAAGATTCTTATAGGTTTCTTCAACATCAATCGGATTTGTATTCAATTTTTCCTCGTTCGGAAGATTGCAGATTTCCTTTAATCTTTCGCCCGAAGCGATAAGAGAATAATATTTTGGCAAAATTGATGAAAGATTTGCGAACGGGGCTTGTATCTGATTTACAAGCTGAAGCATGGCGGTAACCGTGCCGTAAGTCATAAATCCTCCAAGAAGTCTGACAGCGCCGAACGCAAGCGCGAAAACATAACCTAAATTAAAAAGCGTGTTCATTCCGCCGTTCGCCGCTATAACAACAAGACGGCGTTTCATCTTAGCCTTGTAGTTTATATTTTGCAGCTCCTGCTCTTCTTTTGTGATCCTGTCTTCAACGGCAAACGACTTAACAACAAGAAGGTTAATAATTGCCTCTTGGAAAAAAGAACGCGTTTTGCCCTCGGATTCCTGAACTGTTCTGTGAAGCTTTTTAAGAGTGGATCTGAATATTCTCATTATGGCAAAAAGCATTATGCCCGCCGCCAGAAATGCAAAAGCAAAAATCCTGTCTATATATGCAAGATACGAAAAAGCGCACACGATTTTAACAATAAAAAAAATCAAGTTCGGAACTATGGTTGAAATTCCGTCTGTAACAACGCTTACATCATTAAATATCCTGTTTTGCAGTTCTCCCGTATGATACGCGGCGATTTCAGAAAAATCCTTTTTCATAATTTCCGTGAGCATATGATGCCTGAAAATCATTTCCAGCCTGCACTTGCAGCGTTCTGCAAAACTGCTGCCGATAAGATTCAGTAAAAGCTGAACCATTATCAGCACAAAAAGCGCCACCGCATATTTTATTACATATTTATAATCTTTTTGAACCGTTGCGCCGTCTATAATGTGTTTGGAAAAATTCGCATACAGGATTGCAAGCGCCGCTCCGAGCGCATTTGTTACAATCAAAACGCAAATTTTTCCTATTTGGCTTTTTCCGATTGAAAGAAGCCATTTAACTATAACAGCGTCTGTTTTTTTTATTCCTCTTTTTGAATAATTATCCGACAAATCAATTACCCCGTTTGAAAATAAGCCTTTTTACTCGACCAAGCGCCCTGCGCGCAAATAAATATATCGGTCTTACAGGCAAAAGCGCCACCCATATTCTTGAATATGCAATATACGCTTTGTTATTTTCAAGGTCTATATATTTTTTTCCGTTTTTATAAAAGCCAACTAATTTTCCTACTATCATATCGTCTGTAACGTATTCACGCTGCAAAAGATTATCGCCGACAATAATATAATGGTCGTCTAAAACCTCTATAATGCGATGCATAACATATTTTCCGCTTTTTGTGAGATAAACGGGAATATCGTATTTTTTCAGCCTTCCGTTTGCCTTAACAACAATTATATTATCTCTCTGCTGGTGAATAAGCGGTTCCATTGAAGAGCCCATCGTCAGCCCTGTATAAATTCCCTTACTGTTGAGAATTTCTTTTATTGAGGTAAATTCCGATTCAGCGTTATTTGCATTATTCAAGCTCTCACCTCTCATACGGTTTTAATCGGCAAATCTGTAATTCACATTATTACCCTCGCACCATTCGGCAACCTTGTTGCGCGAATATTCGCTGGCAAATTCATCCAATCCGCTTTCAAGCTCTGGATAAGCGTTATAATATTTCCAGAAATATTCAATAAATTTATCGCTGCTTATTCTGTCAAAAATAGATTTCAGCTTGGCGCTTGCCTTTTTTCGCACAAAAGCGCGGATTATCTCCTCATTGCTGATAGTGATAAAAGGAATGAGCCCTATTGAAACATAATATGCCGTTAAACCTATATCATCCGGTTTGTTCCCGGTATCAAGATCACGAATATTTATCACAGAATAATTATTATAAGAAAACCAGTATTCCGATGAGCCGCCGCCGCATTTTTTAAGCAACTCGGAATTTATAATGAGTTCCATTATTTCACCACCGTAAAATATGCAGAAAATCAGCCTATTGATTTCATAAGACCGCCCTTTGAAATTATATTCTGAATAAAGGGCGGAAACGGCTGAGCTTTATAGCTTTTGCCCGTTGTGCAGTTTGTTATAACTCCGCTGTCGAAATCAACCTCTACCTCATCGCCTTCTTTGATATCTCTTGCAGCCTCGTCACACTCAAGAATCGCAAGTCCGATATTTATGGCGTTTCTGTAAAATATTCTGGCAAAGGTGGAAGCTATAACACAGGAAATGCCGCTTGCCTTAATTGCAATCGGTGCGTGCTCTCGTGAGGAGCCGCAGCCGAAATTGGCCTCGGCTACCATTATATCGCCTTTTTTAACCTTGTTTACAAAATCTTTGTCTATATCCTCCATACAGTGCGAGGCAAGCCACGCCTCGTCGCTTTTGTTAAGGTAACGGGCAGGAATGATAACGTCTGTGTCAACATTGCTGCCGAATTTATGTACTGAACCTTTGGCTTTCATAAGTAACCTCCTATATCTTTTCAGGGTCGGCTATAATACCCGCCACTGCCGAAGCAGCCGCAACCGCCGGTGACGCAAGATAAATTTCCGATTCCGTATGACCCATACGCCCCACAAAATTACGGTTTGAAGTTGAAACGGCTCTCTCGCCCTTGGCAAGAATACCCATATGCCCGCCAAGGCACGGTCCGCAAGTGGGAGTTGAAACAACAGCCCCTGCCTTTATGAAGATTTCCGTAAGTCCTTCTTTAATACAATCAAGATAGATTTGCTGCGTTGCGGGAATAACGATCACACGAACTCCCTTAGCAACCGTTCTGTCTTTTAGAATAGCCGCCGCAGTTCTCATATCCTCCATTCTGCCGTTGGTACACGAACCGATAACCACCTGATCAATCTTGATTTCGGGCACCTCGTCTATCGTTTTGGTATTTTCAGGAAGATGCGGAAATGCAACGGTTGGACGCATCGTGCTCAAATCAACTGTGATTTCACTATCATACTCAGCGTCCTCATCAGCCTCGTAAATCTTATAATCACGAATCGAACGTCCGTTAACATATTCAAGCGTAACGTCATCAACGGGGAAAATTCCGTTTTTTGCGCCGCACTCAATCGCCATATTTGATATGCAAAGTCGGTCGTCCATAGAAAGATTTTTAATTCCGTCGCCGGTAAATTCAAGACTCCTATAAAGCGCGCCGTCAACGCCGAGCTTGCCGATAATATGCAGAATAACGTCTTTACCGCTAATATACGGCGCTTTTTCGCCTGTTATAACAACCTTGATTGCGGACGGAACTTTAAACCAAGCCTTGCCCGTAATCATACCTGCTGCCATATCGGTTGAGCCAACGCCTGTTGAAAACGCGCCGAGTGCGCCGTATGTGCACGTGTGACTGTCTGCGCCTATAACGCAGTCTCCGCAGGTAACGATTCCTTTTTCGGGCAACAGCGCGTGTTCTATGCCCATATTGCCAACATCGTAATAATGCAGAATATCATGTGCCTTTGCAAATTCACGCACTTGCTTGCAGTTTTCGGCAGACTGAATATCCTTGTTGGGAGTAAAATGATCCATAACAAGAGAAATTCTCGTTTTATCAAAAACAGTGCTTTTGCCGAATTTGTTCATTTCATTTATGGCAACCGGAGAAGTTACGTCATTTCCGAGCACCATATCAAGCTTAGCCTCTATTAACTGACCCGCCTCAACACAGTTAAGCCCCGCGTGATCGGCCAGAATTTTTTGAGTCATTGTCATACCCATAAAATCACCTGTTACTAAATTATTAAATATCTTCGGAAAATGAGTCGGCGCCGCGTTCAAGAGAAGTAACGCCCGTGCGCGCAAGCTCTATAATTCCGAAATCGGAAATTGAGCTGATGAATTCGTCAACAGCCTCCGTCCGCCCGGTCAGTTCAAGCGTGAAACTCTCAAGCGTAACGTCAACTATTCTTGCGCCGAATCTGCGGTTCACCTCAAGCAGCGCGTTTTTCTTTTCAATGCCTTTTGCACGCACTTTTATAAGCAAAAGCTCTGAAGAAACGGAATTTTCAGGTTTTAGAATCGCAACCTTTTTAACGATTTCAAGCTTTATAAGCTGCATTTCAATCTGGCGAAACATCTCCGGCTGAGTGCTTGTTACGATAGTCATTCTCGAAAAAGCAGGATCTTCCGTTTCACTTACAGTCAGCGATTCGATATTATATCCTCTGCGGCTGAAAAGGCTTGCAACGCGTTGCAGCACACCGCTCTGGTTATCAACAAGAACGGAGAGTATCAATTTTTCGGTCATTGCGCAACCTCCTTAAAATGTAACAATAATATCATCTGCCGAACCTCCCGGAGGAATCATCGGCAAAACATTTGAATCAGGCGATATCCGGCAATCAATTACAACAGGCGCGTTTAATTCAAGCGCCTCTTTGATAACGCCGTCTATCTCGTTGTTTGAGTTGATTCTCATACCCTCAACGCCAAACGCTTCGGCAACCTTAACAAAATCTGTTTTTCTGTTCGGGTCGGTATCTGCGAATCTGTTTCCGTAAAACAGTTTTTGCCACTGTCTAACCATTCCGAGCACTTTGTTGTTCATAATAATCATAACAACAGGAATATTGTAAGACGCCATGGTGGTGAGCTCATTGAGATTCATATGAAATCCGCCGTCGCCCGCAAACATAACAACTTTTCTGTTTGGGCAGCCGAAAGCCGCGCCCATTGCCGCGCCCATAGAATAGCCCATGGTGCCGAGTCCGCCGCTTGTGAGCAGCGTGCGCGGAGTAGTGTATTTATAGAACTGCGCCGCCCAAAGCTGATGCTGTCCTACGTCTGTAACGATAATCGTGTCGTCGGGAGTTTGTCTGTCAACCGATTCGATAACAAGCTGCGGATTTACATAATCATCTATTTGATTCTGAAGAAACGGTCTTTTCCATGCGTTTATTTCAGCCTTCCATTCAGAATGGGACTGTTTATCAATTCTCTCGGTAAGCATCGGAAGAATATCTTTAAGCGAACCGCGAAGATGATAGTTTGAAAATACGTTTTTATCCATTTCCGCCGGATCAATATCAATATGTAAAACGCTTGCTTTAGGGGCAAATTTTGTGCGGTTACCGGCAACTCTGTCGGAAAATCTTGCACCGCACGTTATAAGGACATCACACTTAGCGGCAGCCATATTCGATTCAAATCTTCCGTGCATTCCTATAAGTCCGACATAGAGCTCATGACCGTTACTGAAAGCTCCGAGACCCATAAGTGATGAAACAACCGGCGCGTCAAGCTTTTCCGCAAACTCCTTGATTTCCTTGCTCGCGTTTGCCGATATTGCGCCGCCGCCGAGATATATAAGCGGTTTTTTACAACTTTTAAGAAGTTCAAGCGATCTTTCAACACATTCCGTCTTTGGCTGAACGGGAGGGTCGGGCTGCTGCTTTGGTGCCGGATAATACTCGCAAACAGCCGCTGTAATATCTTTTGGAATATCAACAAGAACGGGACCCTTTCTTCCGCTGATTGCGATTCTGAAAGCGTTTCTCAAAGTGTCCGCAAGCTCCTCAACACTTCCAACCATAAAATTATGCTTTGTAATCGGCATTGTGATACCCTTAATATCAACCTCTTGGAACGAATCTCTGCCGATAAGCGGAGTGCCTACGTTGCAAGTGATTGCAACCATCGGAATCGAATCCATATATGCCGTTGCAATTCCCGTAACAAGATTGGTCGAGCCCGGTCCTGACGTAGCAAAGCAGACGCCTACTTTGCCTGTGGCGCGGCTATAGCCGTCTGCCGCATGTGACGCTCCCTGCTCATGTGCGGTAAGAATGTGATTGAAAGTATCTCCGTATTTATACAGTTCGTCAAAAATATTCAGAATCGTTCCGCCCGGATAGCCGAAAATCGTGTCTACTCCCTGTTCTTTAAGAACCTCCAGAACTATCTGTGAACCGTTTAATTCCATAATATCCTCTCCACATTTACAGTTATAAATTTTATTATCTATTTTATTATTTTTATTAGTAGATGTCAAGGATTGATTTTTTTCTTGTAAATTTGCTCGGTATGATATATACTAATGCTTGGAAATTTCAAGGAAAACAGCTAAGGAGAATCATTATGAAATTAGGCATCGTAGGTCTTCCGAATGTGGGAAAAAGCACACTCTTCAACGCAATAACAAACGCGGGCGCACAAAGCGCGAATTACCCATTTTGCACCATAGAGCCCAATGTCGGCATGGTAAGCGTTCCTGATGAAAGGCTGGACAAGCTGGCTGAAATTTACGAGCCCGATAAATTCACACCGGCAACAATAGAATTTGTTGATATAGCAGGTCTTGTAAAAGGCGCGTCAAAGGGCGAGGGACTCGGAAACAAATTTTTGAGCCATATACGAGAGGTGGATTCAATCATTCATGTTGTGAGATGCTTTGAAAACAACGATATCACACATGTGGACGGTTCAATCGACCCCGCGCGCGATATAGAAACGATAAATCTTGAGCTTATTTTATCTGATCTTGAAATTCTGTCAAGAAGAATAGATAGCAGAAAAAAAGCTATGAAGGGTGACAAAACTATTGCTCCCGAGGTTGAATTTCTTGAAAGAATTTATGCCGAAATGGAAAACGGAAAGACTGCAAGAGCGGTTGAAATTTCTGAAGATGAGCAGGAATATCTTAAGGAAGTATCGCTGCTCACAATCAAGCCTGTTATTTACGCCTGTAATATGAGCGAGGATGATTTTGCAAACGGAATCGAGGACAATAAAAATTTTAATATCGTGAAGAAAATTGCGGAGTCCGAGGGCGCTGAAACTCTGCCCATATGCGCTGAAATGGAGGCGGAAATCGCCACTCTTGACGAGGCGGACAAGGAAATATTCCTTGCTGATATGGGGCTTGAAAAAAGCGGGCTTGACAGACTGATAAAAAAGAGCTATCACCTGCTCGGACTCATTTCATTTCTTACCGCAGGCAAAAAAGAGGTTCGTGCGTGGACAATTAAGAAAGGCACAAAAGCACCGCAGGCGGCCGGTAAAATTCATTCTGATTTTGAGCGCGGCTTTATCAGAGCCGAAATCGTTTCGTTCAATGATTTGATTGAAAACAAAAACCTTGCCGCTTGCAGAGAAAAGGGACTTGTTCGCAGCGAGGGTAAAGATTATGTTATGAAAGACGGGGATATTGTTGAATTTAGATTCAACGTTTAATTTTCCTTTCGCAATTCCGTATTTGAATTTATTTTTTGTTTATTAAATTGTGCAAAACTGATAAACAAAACGTAAAAAAACGAAAAAAATAATAAAACTTGACTAATTGTTGTTTTTGGTGTATATTAAAAAAGGTGAAGAAAAATGAAGACGTTAAATGATTTAACCGAAACTGAAATTCTTTCACTATCAAAAGAAGGAGATAATGATGCAATAACGCTCATTATCACGAGATACAGACCTGCAGTGGAAAGCATAGCGTCAAAATTTTCGTCCTCGCCTATTGATAGAGATGATCTTATACAGGAGGGAATGATTGGATTGCTTGCCGCTATTAAGTCGTTTGATTGCGGCAAAGGAGTTGCTTTCGGCTCATACTGCGTAATTTGTATCAACAATTCTATACAGACGGCGCTGCGCAAAATTAGCAGAAAAAAAGACGTTCCGCAAAACAACGTCGTTCCCCTTGAAGAGGAATTTGTTAACGGCAAGAATTCCTCTCTCAGCGCCGAAGATTCTTTCCTTGCACAGGAAAGCGTATCAATGCTGACACAGCAACTTCAAAGTGAACTCTCTGAATTTGAAAACAATGTTTTGAGATTACATATGGTTGGTTGCAGTTACCATGAAATCGCTGAAAGATTAAACAAAACTCCCAAGGCGATAGATAACGCTTTACAGCGCATTAGAAAGAAACTGAAAGAAGTTTCCTTCTGACTGTCACAGGAGTTGCACTGCAACTTACTATTTTATGAAAGAGAGGTAAAGATTTATGTATGAGGATAAAACCTTAGTTTGCAAGGAATGCGGAAACGAATTTGTTTTTACAGCCGGCGAACAAGAGTTTTACGCCGAAAAAGGCTTTGTTAACGAACCGCAGAGATGCAAGGAATGCCGCGCCGCCAGAAAGGCTGCCGCAAGAGGACCGAGAGTAATGCACGACGCGGTTTGCGCAAGCTGCGGAGCAGAATGTAAGGTTCCTTTTGAACCGAAAAACGACCGTCCTGTTTACTGCAGTGAATGTTTTGCAAAATTGAGCGAACAAAATGCTGAATAAAAAAAGCTGCGGAAATATCCGATAATTAATAATCAGCTAAACGAAGCAAAAGGTGCAGTGCTGTTTCCGGCGCTGCACCGTATTTTTTGTCAACATTCTTATTTTGCGTCGGCAAAGTGGGCATATGAAAAAATCTATAGCAAACAGCATCCGCAAGAACTGTAACCTCCCAATTTTGAAAAAGGTATTGACAAGAATTTTTCGTTATGATAATATATTCGAGCAGATAAGGAGAGGTATCGAAGCGGTCATAACGAGGCGGTCTTGAAAACCGTTTGGCCAAAAGCCACATGGGTTCGAATCCCAT